>NZ_VAUV01000002.1:300000-427707 GCF_005780165.1 Phragmitibacter flavus
GTCGTAGCCGGGTTTGGTGATGTGATGACCGCCGCCCATGTTGACCCATTTGACCTGCTTGAGGAGGCGGGGAAAACGTTTTTCGACGGAATCGAGCACGCGTTCGAGGATGTCGGAGTCCTGCTCGCAGAGGGCGTGGAAATGGAGGCCTTCGAGACCTTCGAGGTCGGCGTTTTCATCGAGTTCAACGTCGCGGGTGCCGAGTCGGCAGCCGGGGGAACAGGGATCGTAGAGGGCGACCTCAACCGTGGAGACTTCAGGGTTCACGCGCAGGCCGGGGCTGGGTCGGTTGCCGGTGGCGGATTGAACGATGGGGCGGAATTTGTGCCATTGCGCGAGCGAGTTGAAGGAGAGATGTCCGGCGATGGGAAGGATTTTCTCCATTTCGTCGACCTTGTAGGCGGGGCAGTAGACGTGGACTTCGCGCTGGAATTCGTGATGGGCGAGCAGGGCTTCATTGAGTCCGCTGGCGCAGCAGCCCTTCAGGTATTGTCTCACCAAGGGGAAGGTGGAGAACATGGAAAAACCTTTGAGGGCGAGGAGGATGGTGCAGCCGGCTTCGGTCTGGACGTGCTGGAGCAGTTCCAGGTTTTTTTTGAGCAGGGCGAGGTCGACCACATAGGCCGGGGTGGTGACGCGATCGGGTGAAAAGGAGGGAGGAGCGGTGGAGGACATGGGCGAAGCGGGCAGAGGAAGGGGGGATTATGCATACGCACAACCGTGGAGGTTGGCATGCGGTTTTCGCGGGCTTTTTTGTGACGGTGGTGGGGATGCGACCGTGAACGGAAGGCCCGGGACGGACCTTCTACTTTTTTCGGAATTCGGTGGTGAGCATCCCGGTGTAGCCCCAGTTTTCGGGATCGATCTCGTCGATGACGATGTGGATGTGCTCGGGTTTTTTGCCGAGGTGGGTGACCAGGGATTGGGTAATGTCGGCGACGATTTGCTTTTTCTGTGCAGTGGTGACGCCGTCGCGGGTGATTTTAACGTTGACGTAGGGCATGGTGAGATGTCATGAAACGATTGATTCAGATAAAGACAATTCCCGTTTTGCAACTCTGTGGTTGGATGGGGGCGTAGCTTGAACTGAGTTTTTTATTTTCATTACAAGACATCGATGAGCGAGGCACTAAAAAAATACATTCCAGGGGTTTGCAACATCGGTCGGACGGAGATGCGCAAACGGAGACGGGTGGGGTTGATGGCGCTGGTGGCGACCGGATTGTTCTGGTGGGGCGCGGAGTGGCTGGAGGTGCTGCCGAAGTGGCGTGTGTTGTTGTTTTTCCCGGCCACCTTGGCGGCGGCGGGGTTGTTGCAATGGTTGATGGGCTTCTGTGCCGCGTTTGGTCTGAGCGGGGTGTTTAAGATGGGCACGGATGAGGACAAGACGGATACGGTGGCGCAGGCGGAGTTTCGGGCGAAAGACCGGCACAAGGCTTGGGTGATCATCGTGGCTTCGGCGTTGGTCGGGGTTTTGACGGCTTATGCGGCCTATGTGGTTTGACGGAGTGATTGAAAATGATGAACCCGCCATTCGGAGCCGAGACAGATCGTTTTTCTGAGGCGGATGCAAGGATGCGCGGACTGGTGGTGGAACTGGAGGGGTTGCTGGCGGGCAGGGCGGATTCGCCGACAAAGGCGCAGTTGATGGATCTTTGTGATTTGTTGTATGCGTCGAGTTTGTTGAAGGAGGAGGGACGGGCGGTGCGGGCCAGGCTGGTGGTGGCCCCGCCGGATGCGTTTGCGGTGGAGGATGGTCCGCCGGAGGGGGTTCATGCGATCCGCTTTGCCGTGCCGCATCCACTGACGTCGAATGAGGTGAAGCGGTTGAGTCCGGCGGCGAGTTTTTATCATTCGGTGATTGCGGTGTGGCCGGACAAGGGTCGGGGTTTTCGGGTGTGGGGGATTTTAAATACGGGTCCACGTTGGATGAATCTGGTGGCCGGTGGTCGGAAGGTGGCGGGGGCAGATTTGGCTTATCCGATCATTCATGTGCGTGATCCGGGGTGGCTGTTGTTTTATCAGGACTACCGGCTGTTGGCGGAGTGGCGGGGAAGGGAGTTTCACGGGCCGCGCATGGATGTGTTTCAGTCGAAGCTGCTGAGCGAACGGTTTGCAGATTTGCGTCGGCAGTTGGTGGAGGAATTGAGGGATGATTGTCTACCGGAAACGTTGTCGCTGGAGGCGTATGCGGATCTGGCGCATTTGATTGCGTTGCAGTTCGTGAGGAGGTCGATCAACCTGGTGCGCACCAGTGGGCATGGGGGTAGTCTGGTGTTGATTCCCGATGACGAAGAAGGGCGTGTGGCGGCGGAGAAGTGGATCGATTGCAAATATTTGCTTAAGGAGGATGGGGCGGGTCAGCGGTTCCGGCAGTTGTGGCAGGCGATCATTCGTCGGGTGGGACAGTTGAGTCCGGCGGGAGCGTCGGTGGAGCAGGCGTGGCAGGTGTTTCGGTTGAGCCGGGATGAAGAACTGGATCAGCTGGAGGAGTCGTTTTTTGAGCTGGCACGGTTGTTGTCGGATTTCATGATGGTGGATGGGGCTTTGGTGCTCGATCACCGGCTCGGATTGGTGGGATTTGGCGGGGAGATTCGAGTCGATCGCACGGTGCTGTATGTGGAACAGGCGCATGATCTCGAGGGTGGAAGTGTGTCGCGCTGGGATGTGCAGGGAGATGGGACGCGGCATCGGGCGGTTTACCGACTTTGTTCGGTGGAGCCGTCGGTGATTGGTTTTGTGGTGTCGCAGGACAGTCAGGTGCGGATGATCGCGAATGTGTATGACTCCGTGATGTTCTGGCCGCACACAGTGATATGAAAAGACTAAAGGATAAGGGCTAAAGGCTAAAAGAAACGAGGTTGTTTTCTTTGGGGGGCGGGGTAGGGTATCGGCCCTTTTCCTCTTATTTATTTATGCGCGACCATGTGAAACTTTTTATTCCGGGACCTGTGGAGGTTTCGGCGGATACTTATGCGGCGATGAATGCTCCAATGATCGGGCATCGCAGCAAGGATTTTCAGGTGCTCTATGCCGATGTGCATGAGAAGTTGCAGACGCTTTTTGGCACGACGCAGCAGGTGTATTTGAGCACCTCGTCGGCCTGGGGGGTGATGGAGGGGGCGATTCGCAATCTGGTGAACAAAAAGGTGTTGAACTGCTGCTGCGGGGCGTTTTCGGACAAGTGGTATGATGTGTCATTGCGTTGCGGCAAGCAGGCAGAGGCGCTGAAGGTGGATTGGGGTCAGGCGATCACAGCGGATCTGGTGGATGCGAAGCTGGCCACGGGTGAGTTTGATGTGGTGACCGTGGTGCACAGCGAGACCTCGACAGGGGTGCTTAGCCCTGTGGAAGAGATTGCGAAATTGAAGGCGAAGTATCCCGATGTGTTGTTTGTCGTGGACACGGTTTCATCGTTTACGACATTGCCGATGCACTTTGACAGCTGGGGTCTGGACATTCTTCTGACGGGTTCGCAAAAGGCATTTGCGATGCCTCCCGGGCTGGCGCTTTTCGCAGCGAGCGAAGCGGCTTATGCACGGGCCGCTGAGGTGAAGGATCGGGGTTATTATTTCGATTTGTTGGAGTTCCAGGCAAACGGCAAGAACAGCATGACGCCGAGCACCCCGTGCATTTCCTTGATTTATGGATTGCGGCATCAATTGAACAAGATGCTGGCTGAAGGCTTGGAAAATCGCTATGCGCGTCATGCGCGATTGAATGGCATGGTGCACGACTGGGTGCGCAAAAATGGCTTCGAGTTTTTCGCGCCGGAAGGGTATCGCACCAAGGGGTTGACCTGTGTCAAAAACAAGGATGGGTTTGATGTGGCGGCTTTCGTGAGTTTGCTGAAAAAGCGCCACAATCTGGCGATTGATGGAGGTTATGGCAAGATCAAGGGGCAGACCTTCCGCATTTCCAATATGGGTGATGAGAGTGACGAGAGCATCGCAGAGTTGATCGCGGCGCTGGATGACACGATGGGGGCTTTGTAGCATCCAGGGTGCGGACGCGATCGCTGAAGTTTGGGGTTCGAGGGGCTTAGGCTGACTTGAACCCTTCGAATTTCATGACTTTCTGAACCTCGTGTTTTAGAGAAGGGAGGTGCTGCTCCATGATGCGCCAGACAATGTCCCAGTTCACATCGAAGTAATCGTGAACCAGGATGTGGCGTGTCTTTTCCACCTTGTTCCATGGAACCTGAGGATGGCGATCCTTAAGTTCAGTGCTGAGTTTGAAGATGGCTTCGCCAAGAATCTCGATGTGTTTCAGCACGAAGAAACGGAGGAGTTCATCGGAGTCGAATGCGGGACGGTCCTTGACGGGATGTCGTTCGATGGCTTCGATGGCCTCCAGTATATCCTGAAGCCTCGACGAATCGCCTCGCGCGGGCTTCATGGTTCGACGGCCGCCTCCTCGATTGCAAGTCGCAGTCGTTCTCGCATCCAAGGATGCTCAGTCAGAACATCGACAGGGCAGCCGAGAATGGTCTGCAACCGATCCTTTAGGTCAACGAGATCAAAGACATCCATTTCGGGATGCATTTTTACGATGAAATCAACATCGCTGTGATCGTCATCATCGCCTCGCGCCACGGAGCCAAACAGTCGAATTCGCTCTGCCCCGAGGCTGCGGGCAGCTTCGAGAATGGCTTCGCGATGAAGTCGCACGAGTTCGCGTTTCGACATGCGTTCAAGTTTAACACAATCATCCCAAAGTTTCCATTTCAAAGCGGGGTTTTCATCCCCGCCATTGATCTGCCGATGACTCCATCGTGGGCCAATGAATTTGCGACGACCTTCAGCGTGTTGCGCTGATCGACGAGCGAGGAGACAATTTCATCGGATGTGGAAGCGCTGGGTCTTGATTTTGCCGGCGGCGAGGGTGACGCGGTTCCAGGCGCTTTGGTCGTTCATGGGGACCCAGCGGCGCTCTTCTTTGCGGTAGTGCCAGTCCTTGTCGTTTTGATAAAGGAAGGCGGTGGATTTGCCTTCGATGATGTTGAGGATCTCGTGGTCGTGGTAGTGCTCCTGGTCGTAGTCGGTGATGGCTTGCTGGCCCATCTCGGAATAGATTTCGTTGAGGTTGACGAGGAGATCGTTGAGGTCGGAGTCGAGATCGCTGACGTTGAGGCCGATGCGCTGGGCTTCGCGCAGCATGATGGGATACCCGTGGCTGGGGTAGGCGGAGTTGAGGTGTTTGCTGATTTTCTCGCGCGCCTTGGCGTTGTCGAGGTGGTAGGAGAGGATCTCTTCGCAAATCTTGATGGAGAGGGAGCTGGCGCGGTCGATGGCTCCGAAGACAAGAGGGTGGATGTGGTTGTAGAGGCTGGGGTAGGGGTTGGCTTCACCGTTGCCGCGCGATTCTTTCCAGAGGTGGAGGACGCGATTGAGCTCGTCCTGGGACACGGCGACGGCGTGGTTGGTGCGGTCGACCGGAGACAGGGCGTGGGTAAGGGAGGTGTCGACGGCGGTGAGGTAGGCAAGGGGGCCCATCTTGATTTCGTCGGCACCGATGGCCATCATGGTGGCGGCGGAGGCGGCTTCGAGCGGGATGAGGGCGGTGATTTTACCGGCGTATTGGCGCAGCAGGTTGACGATGCGCAGGGCGGCCTGGCCGTTGCCGCCGCTGGATTTGATGAAGAGATAGAGGTGTTCGCGTTTGCCGAGCCCTTTGAGGAGGTCGAAGAAGGCGGCGACGTCGTTGTGGCAGACGGAGCCGTTGCCGGAGGACCAGTAGGCGATGAAGGGGGCGCCGAGTTTTTTCTCCAACTGGGCAATGATCTTCTGCGTTTGGGGAGTAAGGATGGGGGGCTTGTTGATGCGAACGGCTCGTTTCTTTTCCATGGATGGGGTTAGGTCGTGCAGGATAGGGGATTGGTCAATGACGCTGGCGACGGCGGCGGAGGAAAAGGCTGCCGAGCGCGAGGGTGAGGAGGACGGCGCGGGTAGGCTCGGGGACGGCGGAGAGGCCGGTGGTGGCGGTCATTTGGAGAATCCACTGACTGCTGATGCTGTCGAAATAGAGGTCGCCCGGGTTGAAGCCGGAGCCGCTAAGGGAGTCGGTGTAGGACCAGGTGTAGCCGTTGAGGTCGAGGGTGCCGGTGGTGGTGGTATGGAGGGTGTGGAGCTGGGTGACGAGTTCGAGGTCGTAGTTGAAAAGGCTGTTGGTGGCGAGGGTGTAGATGGAGCGGGCTTCACCGGCGGTGAGGGCGTTGCTCCAGATGCCAAGGTCGTCCATGAGGCCAATCCAGTTGCCGCCGGACACGCCGATTTCCAGGGCATTCGTGTTGGCGAGTCCGTTGCCAAAGATGAAGGAGCCGGTGGCTACGGAAGCGCCATCGAGGTATTCGGTCCAGGTGCCGGTGGTGCCGGTGCTGTAACTGAGGGTGTAGGTAACCAGACGCCAGTCATTGGTCAGGACGTTCTGGGCGTTTTGGGCGAGATTCTGGTTGTAGCCGGTGGGGTTGGTTTCGCCGCTGTCGATGCGGATGTTGGTATCTGCGGTGCCGGCATTGCGGTTGATGATCCAGTGATTGCTGGTGGTGCCGCCAGCGCCTTTACGGGCGATGCGGAACCAGTCGGCATTGCCGGTGGTGCCGGTATTGATCCAGAAAGAGACGCTGAGATTGTTGGAGATGTCACTGAATCCGGTGGTGGAGCCGGAGGAGGTGGTGTGGGGGGCGGTGAGCTTGTTGTTGTTGACGGAATAAGCGTAGCCGTCGCCAAACGGGGTCGAGGTGCTGTAGGTGACGGAACCGGTGGCGTGGTTGTTGTTGCCGCTGGCGTCATTGCCATTCTGAGCGTCGAAAGAATAGATCGCGATGACGCTCGCATGGAGGGCGGGGGCAGCCAGAGAGAGCAACAAGGCGACGAGGGGAATCTTGATGGCGTTCATAGAGTCGGAAAGTGAGAAGGGGTTGGAAGAAACGGACGCGATGATGAAAGGCTATCAATTTTGAGAGGGTTGAGCAATCCCTGTTTGTTTTTTTGCCTTGTGGTAGAACCTGTGCTTGTTGAGCGGACTCATGGCGACGTTCATCCTGCGACGATTCATCAGCAGCCTCTTTGTGCTGTTGTGTGTGGCGTCGCTGACGTTTGTGTTGTCGATTTCACAGAAGGGCGGACCGTTTGAAAAGGAGCGGATGACGGAGCAGGCGAAGGCGGCGAAGGAGGCGCAGTATGGGTTGGATGGGAGCAAGTCGGAGCAGTTGGGGCGGTATTTGAAGCGGCTGATTTTTGAGGGGGATTTGTATGTGTCGCTGAGGTATCAGAATCTGACGGTGGCGGAGATCCTTGGGCAGAAGCTGCCGAACTCGCTGCTGGTGGGTGGGACGGCGTTTTTGATTGCGTCAGTTGGCGGGGTGCTGGTGGGGTTTGTGGCGGCGATGAAGAAGGATTCGCTTTGGGATGTTGGGGGGATGTTTTTTGCGCTGGGGGCGATCAGTGTGCCGACGTTCATCACGGGGCCATTGATGATTGCGGTGTTGGGGATCTGGCTGGGTTGGCTGCCTATTGGCGGGGTGGGGACGTGGCAGCAGCTGGTGATGCCGTCCATTTGCTTGTCGTTACCGTTCCTGGCTTATGTGGCGAGGCTGACGCGCAACAGTTTGCTGGATGTGCTTTCGCAGAATTACATGCGCACGGCGAAGGCGAAGGGATTGGACGAGGTGCGGGTGCTGGCGAAGCACGGACTGAAGGTGGCCATTTTGCCGGTGGTGACGTATCTGGGTCCGATGGCGGCTTATGTGCTGACGGGATCGTTTGTGATCGAAAGTGTGTTCAACATTTCGGGGGTGGGGATGGTGTTTGTGAATGCGATTCAAAACGCCGATTGTTTTCTGCTGACGGGCGCGGTGATCGTGTATTCGGCGCTGATTGTGTTTTTTAACTTTCTGGTGGACGTGATTTACATGTTCCTGGACAAACGAATTCAATTGCATGGCTGAGGCGGCGACATCCAATCGATGGCAGGGCAGTCCGCCGAATGGCTGGCAGATTTTGCGTCGCAACCGGCTGGCGATGGTTTCGCTGTGGTTCACGCTGGCGGTGGCGGTGCTGGCGGTGGTGATTCCGTTCTTTCTGGATGCGGGAGTGAAGCAGGTGAGTGAGGATCAGTTTTTTCCGCCGATGAGCCGGTCGGAGGACGGGACGCGGTTTCATCTTCTCGGGACGGATGCGAATGGTCAGGATTTGTTTTATCGTTTGCTGACGGGAGCGCAGGTGAGTTTGGGGGTGGGATTGGTGGGGGCGCTGGTGAGTCTGGTGATTGGCGGGATTTATGGGATGATCAGCGGTTATGCGGGAGGCAGGATTGATGGGGGAATGATGAGGTTGGTGGACATTCTGAATTCAGTGCCGAGCCTTTTGTTTGTGATGATTTTCATCAACACGTTTGATGGTTATTTTAAGGATGGGTTGGATGGTTTGCGTCTGTGGGCGCAGGGGGAGCAGATGAAGTGGCTGGTGGACTTGGCGAATGATGCGATTCCATATTCGCGGATAGGGATTCTGGTTTTGGCGCTGGGATTGGTGCAATGGCTGACGATGGCTCGGTTGGTGCGGGGGCAGGTGCTGGTGTTGAAGGAGCTGGCGTTTGTATCGGCAAGCCGCGCGATGGGGCAGGGTTGGTGGAGGATTTTGTGGAAGCACCTGTGGCCGAACTTGAGCACGCTGGTGCTGACATGTTTGACGTTGACGATTCCGGCGGTGATCCGAGATGAGAGCTTTTTGAGCTTCCTAGGTCTTGGAATTGAAGATCCGGCGGCGAGCTGGGGGTCGCTGTTGAAGGACGGGGCGCAGGTGATCAATCCGCTGGACAGCAAATGGTGGCTGCTGGCATTTCCGGCGGCGCTGATGTCATCGACTTTGCTGGCGCTGAATTTCCTTGGGGATGGATTGCGCGATGCGTTTGATCCGAAGGGCGGGGATTGATGAAGTTGAGGTGAGTTGAAACTTTGTGGCGATGGGCGGGTTGGATGGGCATGATGAAGTTGGGATCTTTGTTGATGTTTGGCCTGAGTGGGATGGCGTTTGGGATTTGGGCGCAAGCCCCCGTGCGGGTGCCGGAGGGGGTGAAAGCTCATCGGGATTTGGTTTATGTGAAGGACGGACATGAGCGGCATAAGCTGGATCTCTATTTGCCGGAGACGAAGTCGGATGAGTTGTTGCCATTGATCATCTGGGTGCATGGGGGTGGTTGGCAGAATGGTTCGAAGGAGGGGTGTCCGCCGTTGCGCGGGGGTTACGTCGAGAAGGGATATGCGGTGGCGAGCATCAACTATCGGTTGAGCGGTCATGCGGTGTTTCCGGCGCAGATTGAGGATTGCAAGGCGGCGGTTCGTTGGTTGAGGGCGCACGCAGATGAGTATGGTTTGGATGCGAAGCGATTTGGGGTGTGGGGGAGTTCAGCGGGCGGGCATCTGGTGGCGTTGATGGGGACGAGTGGCGATGTGAAAGCGTTTGATGTGGGGGCTCATTTGGATCAGTCGAGCCGGGTGCAGGCGGTCTGTGATTATTTTGGGCCCACGGACTTTGAGGTGTTTGTGAAGACGCCGGGTTATGAGAGGGTTGCGAATGTGGAGTCGCCGGAGGCAAAGTTGCTAGGGGGCGCAGTTTTGGAGAACAAGGACAAGGCGGCGCGGGCAAATCCGATCAATTATGTGAGCAAGGATGATCCGCCGTTTTTAATGGTGCATGGCGATGCAGACAAAACGGTGCCGTTGAATCAGAGTGAGTTGTTGTTCGAATCGTTGAAGAATTCAGGAGTGAGTGCGCAATTGCATACCATTCGAGGGGGTGGGCATGGCAGGCCGGGGTTTGGGAGTGAGGAAATCGCGAAGTTGGTGGTGGATTTTTTTGATGAGCGATTGAAGAAAGGCGCTACGAAGGTGGTGGCGTTGACGACGGAAAGTGTGGCGGAGGAGGGAGAGGCACCGCCGATGAACCGTGGAGAAGGGCGAAGAATTCCCTGGGAGATGGTGTTGCGTCGCGATGACAAGGACGGCGATGGCACGGTGAAGAAGGGGGAGTTCAGTGGTCCTGCCGGACTTTTTCAGCGGCTGGATGCGAATGGCGACGGAGTGCTGACGCGGGAGGAAGTCGAGCGGTGAATTCAGCTTCTATTTTTGGGAACGGCGAGGCGTTGGGCATGGTAGATGCCGGTGGGGCCGCTGGAGTGGTAGGCGATGAAACAGGCGAGGCCAAAGGAGACGCCGTAGTGGGAGCCGAAGAGTTCGATGCCCATGAGGGTGCAGGCGAGGGGGGTGTTGGCGGCACCGGCAAAGACGGCGATGAATCCGAGGGAGGCAAAGAGGGCGACGGGTTCCTGAAGAAGGAGGCCGAGGCTGTGACCAAGGGTGGCACCAATGTAAAACAGGGGGGTAACTTCGCCGCCTTTGAATCCGCTGCCCAGGGTGACGGCGGTGAAGAGGGTTTTCCAAAGCCAAGACCATGTGTGGGCACCGTCGGGTTGGAACGATGAGGTGATCGAGACGGCGTTTGGGTCGGGGTTGTCGACGCCGAGTCCGAGGTAGTCGCGGGTGCCAAGCAGGTAGACCATGGCAATGACGAGGAGTCCGCCGATGACGGGTCGGAGGGGAGGATAGGCGATGCGTCGGGCGAAAAGCGATTGGGTGGCGTGGGTGAGGGTGGTGAAAAGTCGGGCGGCGAGTCCGAAAAGGATGGCGGCAAGGGCGACTTTGGCGAGGAGAAGGGGATGGAAGGCGGCGCGAAGTCCGGCATCGGGGGCGACTTCGAGGTGATAGACCGTGTGGTGGATGCCCCAGGCGGTGCAGGTGGCGTCGCCGATGATGCTGGCGATGAGGACGGGGATGAGGGCATCGTATTGGATGCGGCCGATGAACAGGACTTCCATGGCGAACACGGCTCCCGTGAGGGGGGTGCCGAAGACGGCGCCGAATCCTGCGGCGATGCCTCCCATGAGCATGAGTCTGCGCGTGTCGGGTCCAACGCGGAACATGCGGCTGAGGAGTCCGGCGAGGCTTCCGCCCATTTGCACGGCGGTGCCTTCGCGTCCGGCGGAGCCTCCGAAGAGGTGGGTGATGAGGGTGGCAATGAGGACGAGGGGAGCCATCCGGGCGGGGACACCGCCGCCGGGTTGATGGATTTCGTCGATGAGCAGGTTGTTTCCTCGATCGGAATTTTTGCCGAGATGATGGTAGAGGAGTCCAACGAGGCCACCGGCGATGGGAAGGGCGAACAGGAGGTGGGGGTGGGTCCAATGAATATGGGTGACCCGGTCAAGGGACCAGAGGAAGAGGGCGCTGGCGGAGCCGGTGAGAACGGCGACGGGCAGGATGAGCAGGCTCCACCACAGCAGTTGGGCAAGGTTGTTGAGTGGTTGGAGAAGGTTAGGCCAGCGCTTCATCGGGACCGGGATGGACGGCGGGTGACGTTAGCGTGGGTCGCTTCCGGGTGCGAATCTTTGTTTCGATGTGGCGGGGTTGATCTTGGCGGGGTAGTGTGCTGGAATGTCGCCGACTCGATGAATTTAATTCTATTGCCCAAAACCATGAACCGACGACGACGCAAGGGTGTGGCGCTGGTGCTGGTGATTACTGTGCTTTTGCTGGTGATGTTTTTGGTGCTGGGTTTTTTCCTCAATGTGACCAATGAAAAAAGGGCTTCGCGGAACACGAGTCATATCCTGTCGTTGAGTTTGCTGGAAGACAGTGTGGTGGGGTTGGTGATGGCACAGGTGAGGTCGGCAACCACTCAGGGGCCGGAGGTGGGCTGGGCTTCGCAACCGGGAATGATCCGGACTTTTGGAGCGAAGGATAGTTTGGTGAAGCTCTATTCGGCACGGGAGATGACGAAGGAAGTGAATGAGGTGCCTTTTGATGTGCTGGCGGAGGTGCCGTCGGATTGGATGAATTACCCGGGATTGTATCGCGATCTGAATCTGCCGATGGCGGATTTGGAAGGGGAGTTGCGGTATCCGATCTTCGATCCAAGGGTTGAGGTTGAAGGTTTGCAGGTGGTGGGTGCCCCGGTGAGTCCTCAGAATGAAGCTCCGATGCCGGTGCGATGGTTGTATCTTCTGAAAAATGGACAGGTGATGAGTCCGCTGCCGGGAAGCGCAGAGGAGTCGGGAGACGAGGATGAGGGTGCTGCTGCTGCGGCGGCCAATGAGGTTTTGCTGGAAGGACCGCCGGGGGTGGCTTCCAAGGATAATCCGATTGTGGGTCGGGTGGCGTTCTGGACGGATGATGACACGTGCAAGATCAACGTCAATACTGCGGCGGGGGATGAGTGGGAGCGGGGGAATGCACCGGGTTCGTATCATGACTTGCCGAGGACGGAGTCGAGTTTTGATCGTGCGGTGCTGGCGAGCTTTCCTCCGGCACCGGATGAATTTCAGCGTTATCCCGGGCACCCGGCGACGACGAGCATGGGGGCGGTTTTTCCAGAGCTGAGCAGGGAGGAGATTGGAGGCATTGTTCCGAGAATTGAGGCGGGTGGATCAGAAGGCGGGACGGTCTGGGAGACGGAACGACTGGCTGGGGATGCGGACCGGTTGTATGGCTCGGTGGATGAGTTGGTGTTTGATCAGAATCGTGATGTTCAAGCTGGTTTAACGGCGGGAGAGATTGCGGGTCGGGGATTTTTGTTGAGCACGAACAGCCGGGGTTCGGAGCTGAATGTGTTCGGATGGCCGCGCGTGGCGATTTGGCCGCTGGCAGAGGAGGAGACCGATGAGTTTCGGAGTGTGTATGATCGATTGGTGGCGTTTTGTTCGAGCATGGGGGAGACGGGAGCGGAGGCGCGGTTTCATTTCACCAGGAAGAATTCGAATCATCCCACGGCGGATTTTTTGGAGTCGTTGCGCAATCAGGAGCTGGTCGCGTATTTGCAGAAGTTAACTTCTCGTGAGGTGCCGGGTCGGTTGGGGACATTTGCGGGCAAGTATGTGGCGGACCGTGATCAGATTTTGGCCCAGATGGTGGATCATATCCGGTCGACCAATATTTATGATGGTCTGCTTCCTGGAGGTCAGTTTACCAGCGAGCGGGTGTCTGAATCCGAGGTTGAGCCAGGGCATGGACAGGTAGTGCCGTTGAAAATTGGGGACGGAATGGGGTTGGGCCGGTTTTACACGTTGTCGGAGATCGGGCTGCAGTTTATCGCCACGGCAACCGGAGATCCGGCGGATGCGGAGAGCAACATTTTCGCCAACATTCCGATTTTGAAGAATCAAACATTGGAAAAGCGATTGGTTCCCGGAGAACGACGCATTGAGGCATTGCTGTTGATGGAGTTGTTTTCGCCTTCGATGGGGTGGCCCGTATTGAGGCCGGACATGCAGATCCGCATCACCGGATTGGAACAATTTAAGGTGAATGGTCAGTCGTTGGGTTTTCCGGCGGATGCGTCCATGCGGCACACGCTGGCGGCGGGTGAGGTGGCGCATGGACGGTCATGGGGCGGGGCAGGGGGATTTCAAGCTTTGCTGAAGGGGCGCAAGCTGCCTGCGCGTGGAGTGATGCCGGCAGATCGGGGATTGACGGTGGACAACGTGTATCCGTTTGTCAGTGTGCCGATCACGGTGGTGGAAGCGCCGGGCACTACCGACAAGGATCTGGCGACCATGGAGTTTGAAGGTGGCGAGATTGAGGTGTCACTTTATGCAGGGGCGGAGTCGTCATTGGAAGGAGATGAATTCCTCGTTCAAAAGATCAAGGTGCCGTTTGAGAATGGGACGTTTTTGATGCCAAGATTGGTGGAGGGGGGGACAACGGGAGAGGAGACCGAGGAAGGAATTGCTACTGCGACAGTGGCGCGGACGTGGTGGACGTTTTCGGCGGATGGTGGTGCCAGACGTGCGAATGGCACCCCCGCCCCCCAATTTTTGGGTCGGTTGAATTTTGCCGGGCAGTTGGCCAGCAACGCAGCGCCGACGCTGGATGAGTTTGAGTTTTACGCGGGTGGCATGTTTCGTAAGCCGGATGTGGTGCGCACGATGGTGCCGCGTCACGGGGACTACCGCTTGATCGCGGCGCAGGCGGAGGTGGGGGCGGACCCGCTTGAGCCCAGTCGGGGGCAGTTTGTGCCGCATCGGTTTTATCATGACCAGAGCAAGAGGTTTGCGCATTCATTGGGGACTTCGACGGGGCAGCATCACATTTTTGCTTCTGACGTGGACGGGCGACTGGTGCCAGGAATTACGCAGCAGAGGAGAGTAATTCCCGATGTTCCTGTGGGAGTATCGGAGCCGGCGCTGACGGGCGACTGGGACACCGGGCTGGGGGCGGAGATGGATGGGGCTTACATCAACAAACCGGATGAAGGCAACGGACTTCGCGCATCTGAAGGCGACATTCCGTTTTTTGCCACTGGAGAGAATGCGGATCTGGCAGCACCTGGGTTGTTTTCGCCGAACCGTCAGGTGTCTTCGCCGGTGATGTTTGGTTCGTTGCCGACCGGGGTGAAAGCGGGCAAACCGTGGCAGACGTTATTGTTTCGACCTGCGGGGACGGGAGAACCGGTGCATGTGGGGGCGCAGTCGCCGCCGGATCATTTGTTGCTCGATCTGTTCTGGATGCCGGTGTTGGAGCCTTATGCGATCAGTGAGCCTTTTTCGACGGCGGGAAAGGTGAATTTGAATCATCAGATCATGCCGTTCACTTACATCGAGCGCACCACGGCGTTGCGGGCATTGTTGCATAGCGAGCGGGTAATGGCCATTCCGGTTGAGGCTTCAGAGGTTTACAAAGGGGCGGGGGAAGTGGAGGCCAACTATCGTTTTGCCATTGATGCGAACGAGACCTTGATTCAGTGGCAGAGACGCTTTGATGAAGGGCAGTATTTCCGCACGGCGAGTGAGATCTGCGAAATGCATCTGGTGCCGGAGGGGCGGCTGTTGTCTGAATTCACGCCGGAGGAAGTTCCTGATGAGTCGGAACCGACGCCGCCGAGCGATGGCGAGGGCGGTGGTGCATCGACTTTTTGGGCGGAACATGCGTTGACGGGGGACAATGTTCGCGAGCGCCCGTATGCCGGGCTTTATTCACGTCTGACGACGAAATCCAACACTTACACCGTGCATTATTGTGTGCAGGTGCTCGAGCCGTTGAAGAGGCAGCGGGGAGACGACCCGGCAGATTGGGCGAAGTGGGTCGAGAAAAAGGACGCGGTGGTGGCGGAGAGTCGTGGGAGTGTGACGTTTGAGCGTTACCTTGATCCGCATGATCCCGAGTTGCCCGATTTCGCTCTTGTCGCAGCGGAAGTCCCGGAGGAATCAGGATCGGAGTCGGGAGATGAAGGCGGTGGTGGCGAGGAACAAGAGGAGCCGGTAGAGGAAGGGGAGCAGGAGGGCAATCTGGAGTCATTCTACCGTTTTCGGATCTTGAGCAGCAAGAAGTTCATTCCCTAAAAGAGGAGTTGAGACAACGTTTGTTCGAAGATTATCCATGGCAGAAGGCGAAAAGTTATTTCGATGAAGACGTTGATTCCGCTGTTGCAACCGCTGGGAGTGATTTGGGTTTTGCTCGGAAGTTGGTTGCTGTGGCGACTGTGGCGGCATCGCTGGCAGGATTTGTGGCTGCCGGGATTGGCCTGGGTGATTTTTTCGGTGATGACCTGCACACCGTTGGCGTCGTTGTTGATGGCGAGATTGGAGGGAGTTCCCAAGATGCCGGACAAGGAGTGGCCGGTGGTGGATGCGATTGTGTGTTTGGGAGGCGGGGCGGAGCCTTCTTTTGTGGAGCCGACGGGGTTTCATTTGAATCCTTCGGCGGATCGACTGAGCACGGCGTTGATGTTGCATGCGCAGAAAAAGGCACCGGTGCTGGTGCTTGGAGGGGGTGGATACAAGGAATCGGGGGTGATGCACTCGGAGGCGGATCGGGTTTTGAAGGGCCTTGAGCTGATGGGCCTGGAAACGAGTGGAATGGTTTCTCTGGGGGTGTGTGCGAATACACGAGATGAGGCGCTGAAAGTTTCGGCTTTGATGAAAGAGCGGGGGTGGACGAAGATTTTGTTGGTGACTTCGGCCTTCCACATGCCGAGGGCTGAAGGCACCTTTGTCAAAGCCGGGGTGTCTTTAGGTGGGACGGTGCGCTGCAATTACGTGAGCAGTGTGAACCATGTCGGGGATTTTCGCTGGCTGCATTTGCCGCATGCCAATGGGTTCAACGTTTATAAATACTGGTTCCATGAGGTGATTGGAACGTGGGTATATCAGTGGCGAGGCTGGATGTGACGCGATGTGATGGTATTTTCGACGTTGTGGCTTCGGCCTGAACGATCCTTGGTAACAAAACGAAAGAGTGACTTTTGTCTCGATGGAACTCAGGCAAGGCGTTTTCCGTGCGCTGTGAGAAGTTCGGTGACGAGAATGCCATCAATGCGCATGCCTTCGTAATTGGCGTCTTGAATGGTGACGTTGGTGAGGTCGATGTTCTTGAAAACCGTGCCGGAAAGATTGATGTCTTCGAAATTCGCGGCGGATAGGTTGACGTTGATAAATCGGGCGTTGGCGAGATTGATATCGTCGAACTTGGCGGCGCTGAGGTTGCTGTTGGTGAATTCGGCACCACCAAGGTCTTGGTCTTCGAATGTAGTGCTCATCAGGGGGTGTGTTTGAGTTGAATGAGGGAGGGTTGATGCACAAAAAAATATCATCCGCCTGCGCGGGTGGCAAGCGGATGATGGGAGGTCTAAAAATCCTGAGATCGCCGGGAGACGATCTTTGAGAAATCGATTTTCGTTTATTCGTCTTCGCCGGAAGCAAGGGCGGCGCTGGCGGCGGCTGCTGCTTTGCCAGCTTTGCTACCCTTGGCGGCTTTTTTGTCAACGAGGTAAGTTTTGACCGCGACTTCGATTTCGTTGTATAGCGTTTGGTCGGCTTTGAGCGCGTCTTTGCACGCGTCGCGACCTTGGGCAAGCTGGGTGCCTTTGTAGCTGATCCAGGAACCGCGTTTTTGCAGGATGTCAGCTTCGAGGGCGAGGTCGAGGAGGGATCCGACGCCGCTGATGCCTTCGTTATACATGATGTCGAACTCGGCTTCGGTGTAGGGAGGCGCGAGTTTATTTTTGACGATTTTGACCTTGGTGCGGTTGCCGGTGGTGGTGCCATCGCTGGATTTGATGGCTCCGATGCGGCGGATGTCGATGCGCATGCTGGAGTAGAATTTCAGTGCCTTGCCGCCGGGGGTGGTTTCGGGGTTGCCGAACATGACGCCGACTTTTTCGCGGATCTGGTTGGTGAAGATGCAGCAGGTGCGGGCTTTGCTGATGATGGAGGTGAGCTTTCTGAGGGCGGCGCTCATCAGACGGGCCTGGGCACCGACGGTGGCGTCGCCGATTTCGCCGTCGAGTTCTTGACGGGTGACGAGGGCGGCAACGGAGTCGATGACAATGACGTCGAGGGCATTGGAGCGGACGAGGGTTTCACAGATGCGCAGGGCCTCTTCACCACTACTGGGCTGGGAGACGAGGAGTTCCTCCATTTTGACGCCGAGAGTCTGGGCGTAGGTGGGGTCAAGGGCGTGTTCGACGTCGATGAAGGCGGCGAGGCCACCGGCTTTTTGAGCTTGGGCGATGACGGTCAATGTCATCGTGGTTTTACCGGAGGATTCGGGACCGTAGACCTCGACGATACGACCGCGGGGAAAACCTCCAATGCCGAGGGCCTGATCGATAAGCAAGTTGCCGGTGGGGATGATGCTGACATCGACGCGGGAGCTTTCGTCCATGCGCAGGATGGAGCCTTCGCCGAAGTCCTTTTGGATCTGTTGGATGGCGGCGTCGAGGTTGCGGGAACGCGCGTCGGCGATCTTGGAGGTGGCGGTGTCGGTGGTCGTAGTGGGTTCTTTAGGAGCGCGTGCCATGATTCGTGTGGGGTAGTCGGTGAGTAATTAAGTTAAGTTAGGCTCAATGTGTTCCAGTGAACAGTGAATTGCAATAAGGTTTTTCGAATGTTTGAAAATGTCGGGTCAGCAATGGCACATCAGTAGGCGTTGAGCAATTCATTGATGGCGCTGCCCTCGCCATAAAGTCCCTGGAAGATGCCGATGATGCGGCTGGCGATGTAGAGGACGACGATGACGTAGAAGATGCGCGGCAGCCACTCGGCGGCCCGGTCCTGCGAGCGGGCGGCGAGGTCGCCTTCGATCTGTGCCCAGCGGCCCATTTCAGTGTCGAGGGTGCCGGTGGTTTCGGCGGTGTTCACGGCGTTGAGGAAGGAGCGGGGGAAGGCGTTGCCAGATTTGAGGGCCTCGGTAAGGGGTTTTCCAGCGACGACTTCCTTGGCGGCTTTGGTGGCACCTTGGTTGAGGAGGGCGCTTTGAGAGGCGGCTCCCGCAAGCTTGAGGGTTTCGCTGATGTTGAGCGCGGCGAGGAGTCCGGTGTGGAAGACCTGGCAGAAGCGGGCGAGGGCCCAGTGGCGGTTGATGGAGCCGATGAGGGGAATCATGCCAATGAGGCTGTCGGCGCTGGTGGAGTTGGTGGCGGCCTTGGCTCCTTGTTCCCAGAGGATTGCGATGGCGGCGAGGAAGCCCCAGAGAATGATGAGGCGGACGATAAGGTGGGGGACGATTTGCTGAATGGGAGTGCCGGAGAAGTAGGTGATGAAGTCGGGAAGAATTAGGCCGAGGTGGAGGAGAATGATTGGGTAGATGAGGGCACCGAGGACTTTGTCGATGCTTTTTTGGCGGAGTTCGAAGTAGCGGGCGAGGTGTTCGCAGGCGTTTTCGAGGCGGCCGCCATGTTCGCCGGCCGAGAGCAGGCTGGTCTCGAGTTTGCTGACGGTGGAGGCGTTGTATTTGGCGATGGATTCGGTAAATCCAAGGTGTTGTTCGAGGCCTTTTTGGATGCCGCGGAGGAATTTCTTGACGGGGGCGGCAGGACGTTGTTCGAGGAGGAGGTCAATGCTGCGGTCGGCGTGAAGGCCGGCGGCGAGAAGCTTGGCGAACTCGTGGTAGAGGGTCGCGCGTTGTTGATTGGTCATCGGGGGATGAAGGTGATGGGTCGGAGGGGAGGGGTCAAGGAAAATGCGGCATGGCAGTTGGATGGGTTGGTGCCATGCACGATTGAATGGTCCCACCAAGGATTGGTTGGTGGGCCAAGTGTCTGGCGAAATTGGATTGGTGAGTTTGGTGGCCGGAAGTGCTCCTTGGAAGATTTAGAGCGGATTGATGCTTACCCATTTGCGGTCGGCCCAGGATTGGAGACCGGCCTCGGCCAGCTGGACGCCTTTGGCACCTTCGCGCAGGGTGTAGGGGAAGGGGGCGTCGGTGGCGACGTGTTTGAGGAACATCTCCCACTGGATTTTGAAGGCGTTGTCGTAGGTGGGGAGGGCATCGGGGACTTCCTGCCAGCCGGTGAAGAAGTTGATGGGTTGTTCGATGTCGGGGTTCCAGGTGGGGCGGGGGGTGCTGCCGAGACTTTGGACCCAGCACTTGCGCAGGCTGACGACGGCGGAGCCGTGGGTGCCGTCGACATGCATGGTGAAGAGGTCGTCGCGACGAACGCGGGTGGTCCAGGATGAGTTGAACTGGCAGATGACGCCGGTATCGGTTTCAAAAGTGGCGTAGCAGGCGTCGTCGGAGGTGGCGGGGTAGGTTTCGCCGGATTCGTCGCGACGTTGGGGGATGTGGGTGGCACCGAGGCAACTGACGGCGGTGACGTTGCCGAAGAGGTTGTCGATGACGTAGCGCCAGTGGCAGAGCATGTCGATGATGATGCCGCCGCCGTCTTCAGTGCGGTAGTTCCAGGAGGGGCGTTGGGCGGGTTGGTCTTCGTGCTCGCCGCTGAAGACCCAGTAGCCGAATTCCCCGCGCACGGAGAGAATTTTGCCGAAGAAGCCCTGGTCGCGCAGGACGCGGAATTTGCGGATGCCGGGGAGCCAGAGTTTGTCCTGGACGACGCCGTTTTTGACACCGGCGTCTTCGCAGACTTGGGCGAGGCGGAGGGCTTCCGCAGTTTCGACGGCGGTGGGTTTTTCGCAGTAGATGGCTTTGCCGGCGGCGGCGGCTTGTTCAACGAAGCCAGCGCGTTGCAGGGTTCCAGAGGCGTCGAAGAAGATTGAGTATTGCGGGTCAGCGAGGGTGGCGGGGAGGTCGGTGGACCATTTGGAGACGCCGGTGCGTTTGGCAAGGGCGGCGAGTTTTTCAGGGTTGCGCCCGGTGAGGATCGGGTCGGGCATGATGGTGAGATCATTGCTGACCTTGACGCCGCCTTGCTCGATGATGGCGAGGATGGAGCGGATGAGGTGCTGGTTGGTGCCCATGCGTCCGGTGACGCCGTTGAGGATGATGCCGATGGTTTGGGTCATGGTGAGATGAGTTGAGAGTTGAGAGTTGAGAGTTGAGAGTTGAGAGTGGCTGGTAGTTGCTGGGGAGGACGGGGAAGTGGTTGGATACCTAATTGACTTGGAGACGCTCGGGTTCTTCGCAGGATGCGAAGAACGACACGCAAGATGCGTGTGCTCCCCAGCTTCTGAATCACATGGTGGTAAGTTGCTGGTAGGATTGGGTGATCTTTTTGAGGTAGTCGTGCTGGTCGATGGACCAGTAATGGGTGGAGAAGATTTCGACCTCGTCGGGGCCCGTGAAGCCGGTTTGGTTGACCCAGGTTTTGATTTGCATGATGGGGATGCAGCCTTCGCCCATGAGGCCGCGGTCGTTGAGGAGATCGAGGGTGGGGGTCTTCCAGTCGCAAATGTGGAAGGCGTAGAGGCGGTCGTGTTTTGCGGTGAGCTCGATTTGCGATTGGAGGGTTTCGTCCCACCAGACGTGGTAGACGTCGAGGGCGATACCGAGGTTTTTTGGGGAGTGGAGTTGGTCGATGACGGCGTTGGCCTGGGCCAGGGTGTTGATGGCGGAGCGGTCGCCGGCATACATGGGATGGAGGGGTTCGATGGCGAGTTTGATACCGGCTTGTTGGGCGACGGGGAGGATGGCGGCGATGCCGTCGGCGATTTGTTGCCGGGCTTCGGGGAGGGGGACGCCGGGATGGGCACCGCAGACGAGGACGATCATGGGGGTGCCGAGTCCATGGGCTTGTTCGATGGCGAGGAGGTTATCGTCGATGGCAAGCTGGCGTTCGGCGGCGGTGGGCGCGGGGAAGAAACCGCCGCGACAGAGGCTGATGATGTCGAGTCCGGCGTCGCGTAGCCGGTCGCCTGCGTGTTGGGGGATGTGCCCTTCAAGGTGCTGACGCCAGACGGTGATGCCTTGCACTCCGGCGGGCGGGTAGTGCCTGGCGCAGTCGTCGAGCGTCCAGGGTTTGGTGGTCATGGTGTGGAGGGCGAGCATGATGTCGAAAGGATGAAGGCTAAAGGATAAAGACTAAGAATGACGGTGATTTAGATATAATGGGTGACGGTTAGAAGATTGGGGTTGCGGGTAGCACTTTATCGACTTTGTGTCGGGGAGTGGGACTGTTATGAAAAATTATCGTCCGTTGTTGATTCAGGATTTGCAGTTGTCGCTGCCGAATTTGCAGGTGTTGCGGCTGCGCATGAACCGGCATGTGCCGGAGGCGAGATGGACGTCGCATGCGCATGAGCATGACCAGATTCTGGTGTATTTAATGGGCAAAGGTCAACAACGCGTGGATGGGGCGCTGTATCCGGCGCGGCCCGGGACGGTGATTCATGTGGCGAAAGGGGTGGAGCATGCATTCGAGCAGTCGCGAGGCAGGCCGCCGTTGTGTCTGGTGATGGATGTGGTGATGGAGGGAGGACGGGGGACCTCGCATGTGTGTGATCAGTTGACGGCGGAGCAGCTGGCGGAGACGAAGGCGCGGATGAGCACGCTGTTCCGGCATCCGCAGATTGAGAAGCGCGAGATGAGTTTGCGGGTGGGGGCGGTGGTGCTGGATGTCTTGGACATGGCGCTGAAGTCGATTGGATGGCTGACGGCGGTGAACCGGTTTGGGGCGGCGAAACATTTCTCTTTGAGCAAACGAGTGGAGCGGTTGCTGGAGACGAAGGACGGTCCGGAAGTCGATTTGAAGGAGATCGCGGAGATGACGGGGTATCAGCAGGATCATTTAAACCGGCTTCTGCGCACGGAGTGTGGACTGACGTTGGGGCAGTTGCGCTCGCGGGTGCGATTGAAGCGTGCGGTGGCGATGTTGGAGGACAAACGCCCGGTGCAGGAGGTGGGGGCGAAGGTGGGGATTCTGGATGCGAATTATTTCGCGAGGTGGTTCAAGCAGCAGACGGGGGTGAGTCCGTCGGTGTGGCGGCGCAGGCCGGGGGGACTGAGGTTTTAGCTAAAGGCTAAAGGCTAAAGGCTAAAGGCGGAATCCTGATAGGATGGTTGGGGCGCTCTTTTTCCAAGGGCGAATTGTCTTCATTCATCTGCGCCAGAGGAAGGGGTGGCTTTGGGTGATGGCGATGATGAGGGGTTCGATGTGATGGTTGCTGTCGCGCAAGGTTTTTTCGAGGCGCAGGAGGGCGGGCTGATCGCTGACTTCGAGGCCTCGGTCGAGGGCATATCCGAGCAGTCGGGTGGTTAGGCTGCGGATGAAGAGATCCTTGTCCTGCATGAGAATTTGACGGAATTCGGCGGGGGTGGTGAAGGGACGGTTGCCGGGCATGGTGCCGGTGGTGTCGAGGGGTTTGCCGTTTTCATTTTCGCGCCATTGGCCGGTGGGGCTGAAGTTTTCAAGAGCGAAGCCGGGGGGATCAAGCCGGACGTGACAGCCGATGCAGGCGGGTTTGGATCGGTGGGCTTCAAGCCGCTGGCGGAGGGTGCCGTTTTTGAGTTTACGATCGTCTTCGGGGAGGCCGCCGACGTCGGGTGGAGGCGGGGGTGGGGAGGTGCCCATGAGTTGTTCGAGGACCCATTTGCCACGAAGCACGGGGCTGGTGCGCTGGGGGTAGGAGTTGACGGCGAGGAAGCCGCCCATGGTGGTGAGTCCGCCGCGTTTGGTGTCGGTGAATTTCACCTGACGGAATTCTTCGCCTTGAACGTTGGGGATGCCGTAGTGGCTGGCGAGGGTTTGGTTGAGGTAGGTGTAGTTGCTGTCGAGGAGGTCGAGGACGTTGCCGTTTTTGAGGAGGATGTTTTCGGTGTAGTGGAAGATTTCGTCGTAGAGGGCCTGGCGGATTTTGCGATTGAACTCGGGGAATTTGCGTCGGTCGGGATTGGCCTTGTCGTGGATGTCCTCGAAGCGGAGCCATTGACCGGCGAAGTTTTTGACGAAGGCTTTGGCGTTGGGATGGGCGAGGAGTCGTCGGGTTTGGGCGGTGAGGATGGCCGGGTCGTGGAGTTTTTGCGTGATGGCGAGGCTGAGAAGTTCGTCGTCGGGGGTGGTGGACCAGAGGAAGTAGGAGAGGCGGGTGGCGATTTCGAAGTGGTTGAGCTGGCGGGGTTGGTTATTGTCTTTGGGGGCGGGGGCTTCTTCGAGGAAGAGGAAACGAGGGGAGATGAGGACGGATTTGAACATGGCCTGCATGGCTTCGTCCCAATTGGCTCCTCGGTTGAGGGCGGCACGCAGGATGTTGAGGTGTTTTTGGACGGTGTCTTCGCTGGGGATTTGGCGAAGGGCTCGGAGAAGGAAGGGGCGTAGGGCAAGGTCGGCACCGAGGTCGCCGGGGAGTTTGTCGCTGTAAACGGGGGCGAGGAGACGGCTGCGAAGTGGGGGATCGGACCAGACTTCGTCGATGATTTCTCCGGCAGCGAGGAAGTGTTTTTCGACGAGGAGAGGGGAGATGCTGAGGGTGTCGGCGTTGTTGTTGAATCCTTCGCCGCCGGAGCCGTCGGTGGGGAACTGGTCGCCGGGCCGGCTCTTGATGCCGAAGAGGTCACGCATGGTGTTGCTGTATTCCTCGCGGTTGAGGCGGCGGGTGCGCGCGGGTCCGGGACTGCCGATGGGGGCGTTGAGCAGGGCTTGTTCGTTCTGCTTGATCCAGGAGAGGACGGCTGTTTTGTCGGATTCGGGAATAGGGGGCTTGCTGGCGGGTGGCATGGTGCCGGCACGGAGTTGTTCGCGGACTTTCAGCCAGAAGCGGATGTCGAGCCGGTCTTTGCCGGGGGTGAAGAGTTTTTCGAGGTCGATGTCACCTTTGGCGAGGTCGGCGTCGTGGCAGTCGATGCAGGTTTTTTCGAGCAGGGGGATGATGGAATCGGTGAGGGAGTGCTGCACCGCGTCGACGGTGGAGGCGGCATGCATGGCCAGAGGAAGGAGGAATGAGATGGCAAGAGGCCGGAGCATGATGGGGCGGGACGAAAGGGGAAGAGGGAGGGGGCGAGTGATGGTTACGTTGCGAAGTGTCGATTTTTATGGTCGAGAGCAGAGATATTGGCTGGCACTGGTTGTGCTTTGATGGAAGGTGCGTTGCTCGCTTAGATTTTCAATACCCTCAACTTTCTTGTGGATACTCACATTCAATCCTTAGGTCCGTGTCTTTTCCCCACACCGTTGCATCATATTGGCTCGGTTGAGGCGCCTTTCAAAGATGATGAAGACCGGATTCTGTTTAGGCATGAGACTTCGACATCGCAGCTGGAGGAAGAGGAGGAGTCGAGTCCGGTAAGTTTTGAGGTGGCAGGGCCGCGGGAGAGGCTGTATTTTGATCCTTCGCGGACAACGGTGGGGATTGTGACTTGTGGCGGGTTGTGTCCTGGATTGAACGACATCATCCGGGGGATTGTGAACCAGTGTCATAATCAATATGGCATCAACAAGGTGTATGGTTTTCGTTATGGATACGAGGGGATGGTGCAGCGCTATGGGCACACGCCGTTTGTGTTGAGGCCGGCTTCGGTGGCACAGGCACATCATTTTGGCGGGACGTTTTTGGGAAGTTCGCGTGGTCAGCAAGATGTCGGGGACATGGTGGACACGCTGGAGGACATGGGGGTGGACATATTGTTTGTGATCGGTGGGGATGGTTCCTTGCGGGGAGCTTCGCAGATCACCAAGGAGATCGAACGCAGAGGGCTGAAGAAGGCGGTGGTGGGGATTCCCAAGACGATTGACAACGACATCATGTTTTTGGACAAGAGCTTTGGGTTTGAGACGGCTTTTGCTGCGGCGGTGCAGGCGGTGACTTGTGCTTATGTGGAATCGACGGGGGCGGTGAACGGGGTGGGCTTGGTGAAGTTGATGGGGCGGGATTCGGGATTCATTGCGTGTTATGCGGCGCTGGCGGGGAGCAATGTGGACTTTGTGTTGATCCCGGAGGTGCCGTTTGATCTTGAGGGCCCACGTGGATTTTTGGAGGCGTTGCGTTATCGACTGGTGCGTCGGGGCAGTGTGGTGGTGGTGGTCGCTGAGGGGGCGGGTCAGGAATTGATGGGCGGTGGCATGGGCGTTGATGCGAGTGGCAATCCGCGATACGGGGATGTCGGATTGTTTCTAAAGGACCGCATCAATGGCTTTTTCAAGGAGCGCCGGATGGAGGTGAATGTGAAGTATATTGATCCGAGTTACATCGTGCGCAGTGTGCCAGCGAATGCTCAGGACAATGTGTATTGCTCACGACTGGCGCAGTCGGCAGTGCATGCGGCGGTGGCGGGCAAGACGGGGATGCTGGTGGGACGCTGGCATGGATCGTTTGTGCATCTGCCGCTGGACATGGTGACCCATGGGCGACGGAAGGTGGATCCGAAGAAGGAGCTATGGCATTCCGTGTTGGAGTCGACGGGGCAGCCGCCGAATTTGCGGTAGAATCAATGCGGCGATTTAAAGTTGGTCGCGCCTTGAGGGGGGTGTTTTCCGCCAGCTTATTTTTTCGAACGAATGAGTTTTTGCACCTCGTCGTGATTGCCGATGAAAAAGAACACAAGTTCGGGAGGGGTCGCTATGAAAACGAAAGCGAGGCGGTCGTCCAGTCCAACGCGGCATTCAAAGATGGTTTTTGTGAGCCGACGAATGCTGATGCCGGAGTGAAGGTGAGGTTTGCCCCATGAATCGCGAACAACGTTCATGGCATCGCCAATTTCCTTGCGTTCAGCTTTGGAATGCTGGCGGAGTTGGTTGAGCAGGTCTTCGGTGACTCTAACCTTTAATGAGGGTTTCGATGTCTCCGGTGAACTCCCTGAGTTTGTTGGCCCGGCGATCTTTTTTGATTTTGGCATGGACGCTGGTTTCGAAATTGGCAAGCTCGTCTGGAGTGACGTTGTAGGTGCGTGCGGCGTAGTCGGTGGATTCAACGGTGACGGGTCGAAGGGCGACGATTTTGCCGTTGATGACGATACCGATGTCGTCTCCATTCAGGGCGCGATGCAGGAGTTGTGACAGATTCACCCGGGCTTGGGTTGGTGTCAGCGTGGTCATGCTCATGATGCAGTATGACGCGAACGCGACTTAAATGCGAGCAGAATTTAGGCGTCAGGGTTGAGGGCGGTCCCCAGGCGTGTGGCAAAGGTGGGATCGGCGGCGGTGATTTCAGCGTAACTGGGGAGGGCGTGCAGGGAGGGCGGGTGTTTGTGGATCTGCAGGACGAGCTGCTTGAGCATGCGGCTGAAGACGGTGACGGCTTGCTGCTCTTCTTTCATGACGTGCTCGAGGCCGTTGAAGAGGGCTTCGTGGGCGTAACGTTGAAGGAGGATCTGGGCGGTCTCCTCGTAGGCGTCGGCGAGTCGGTCGAGCTTGCGGGTTTCGGCGGCGAAGCCGAGGTCGGTCCACAAATGAGTGAGGAGGGTGAGGCTGACTTCGCGAGCCATGCGCATGAGGCCGCTGCGGGCATCGGGTTCGCCGGTATCGGGGTGATACTGGAGATGCTGATGTTTGTGCTCGTAATTGCTGCCGAGATCGACCTGGCAGACAGTTTGGGGCGGAGCGTGGCGGAAGACGTCGCAGAGCATGCCGATTTCGAGTCCCCAATCCGGAGCAACGGCGAGGCTGCTGAGGAAGCGGGAGTCGGCGGCAAACTCACCGGAAAGCGGATAGCGAAACATGGCGAGGCAGCGGAGCAGGGGGGTGCTGCCGAAGATTTCGCGGAGGGCCTGGATGAGGGGGAAGACGAGGAGCCGGGTGACGCGTCCGTAGATGCGTTCGCGCACGCGGCCGTAGTAGCTTTTGGCGAAGAGGTAGTTCATGTCGGGATGAACCACGGGCATGCAGAGCCGCCAGAGCATCTCGCGATGATAGTTGAGGATGTCGGCGTCGTGACAGGCGATGACGCCATGATGACCGCTGGCATTGAGGGCGGCGATGGCCATCCAGACGTTGGAGCCTTTGCCGTGCTGGTGATTGACGGGGTGATGTCGCTGGATTTCCTGATGAAGCGGGTCGAGCTCGGGACCGTCGTTCCAGAGGATTTGATGGGGAATCTGGCGGAGTCGGCGGGCGAAGAATTTTTTGGCGAGATGATGGCGCTCTTCGTCCATGCCGTTCATGGAAAAAACGACGCGGCTTAGGTAGGGGACTTTGGAGAGCTGGCGGAGGATGTGGGGGAGGGCTTCGCGCTCGAGTTCGTTATAGAGGACGGGGATGACGAGGGCGATCGGACGTTTGGCGCTGACACGGAGGAGAAGGGCTTCGCGTTCTTCGAGCGGGGGCTCGGCGAGGTGATGCAGGGTCGGCAGCAGGATCGGCTGATGAAAGTCGGGCATGGAGGCGCTGGCGCTGGGCTTGGCTGGGCGTTGATGCGTGGGTTAGATCAACGCAGCGGGATCGTTTTTGGAGTCGTCGGTGGGTTTTTTTGGTGACGATTTGCGAGTGCCGCTCTTGATGGCGTCATCGTGATCATCGTCTTCTTCGTCCAAGGCGTCGTCGGGTTCGGATGTTTCCGCTTCTGATTCGATTTCAGCCCGCCAGCGGCGTGAGATCCAGGGTCTGACAAGGCCATAGAGGAGGTAGGAAACAAACAGGACGGTGGGCATCCACTGCCAATTGGGAATGGTGAAGGCCACGACGATGATGGTGATCAGCACCCAGTGAAAGGAGCGTCGGGTGCGCCAGTTGATGGCTTTGAAGCTCGGGTATTGGATGCTGCTGACCATGAGGTAGGAAAGCAGCAGCATGAGGGCGGGCAGGACGTATTTCCAACGGCCGATGGTCTGGTTGTTGTTCTCCAGCCAGAGGAGCGTCATGGTGAGGGAAACGATGACGCCAGCGGCGGCGGGGATGGGGCAACCGCGGAATGAGGTGCTGGATTTGTCATTGGCGCGGGCGGCGAGGCAGTTGAAGCGGGCGAGTCGCATGGCACCACAGACGAGGTAGATGCAGGAGATGAGGTAGCCGCTGCCGCCAACAGTGAATTCGAAATTGGCGAGGACGATGTCATGCACGAGCAGGGCGGGGGCGATGCCGAAACTGACGATGTCGGCGATGGAGTCGAACTCGCGTCCGAAATCGGAGGACTGGCCGCTCATGCGGGCGAATCGTCCGTCGAGGGCATCGAAGACGCAGGCGAGCAGGATGAGGCCGATGGCCCAGAAGTAACGGTGATTGCCCTCCTCGGGTTGGAAGCGTCCGACGATGTGAAGAATGGCGATGAAGCCGCACAGCAGGTTGCCTGCGGTCATGAGGTTGGGCATCACGTAGATGCGGGGTTCGTCGTCTTGGTCGGCCATTGGGAGGATTCTAGCGCGATTTGCGCGTTTGTGCGGGTTTTTTTCTGATTTGGGAACGGGTTGCAGAGATGGCATCCGCTGTTTGACCGTGGGTCAGGTCGGAGTAAGGTGGAGGCATGCCAGTTGTTGAGGATTCTGTTGCCACCCTGCCGCTACCGCCGTTGTCGGCTGATACGACGATGGGTGAGTTGTTGAGGTTGTATCCCGGGGCGCAGCGGGCGTTGTTTGCAAAATTTCATGTGGGGGGATGCCGTAGTTGTGGATTTTCGCCGTCGGAAACGCTGGGGCAGGTTTGCGCGCGGAATGAGGACATGGCGCTGGATGAAGCGATTGTCTGTATTCAATCGGCTTACGAGGCGGATGCGAGTTTGCAGATTTCACCGCAGGCGCTGGTTGAGCTGCGGGAAACGAGGCCGGAGGTGAAGCTTTTGGATGTGCGGACGCGGGAGGAGCATGAGGCGGTGGCCATTGCGGGATCGCAATTGATGACGCAGGAGTTGATGCAGGAAGTGTTCATTTCGTGGGACAAGCAGGTGCCGGTGGTGATTTATGATCATCAGGGCGACAAGGCCATGGATGCGGCGGCTTATTTCCTCGGGCATGGATTTTCCGAAACGAAGTGCCTGGCGGGAGGAATTGATGCGTATAGTCTTGAGGTGGACCAGACATTGCCAAGATACCGGCTGGAGATGGAAGAGTAGTGGGCTTGAACAATACAATTATGGACGAAACGCTTTTTCAAGATGCCGTGAGCAATCCGCAGAATCTCGGTGAGATGGCGGATGCGGATGCGGTGGGCACGGTGGGAAGTCCGGATTGTGGCGACATGGTGCGCATGTGGTTGAAGTATAAAGAGGAGGATGGTCGCAAGGTGATCGACAAGGCGACTTTTCAGAGTTTTGGCTGCCAGACTGCCATCGCAGTGGCGAGCATGGCGACGCAGATGATACTTGGCAAGACGCGGGAAGAAGCGGCGGATTTGAGTGCAGAACAGATGAGTGCACCCTTGGGACCGTTGCCGCCGATGAAGATTCATTGCGGTCAGATGGTGGAAGGGGCTTTGAAAGCGGCGCTGGAGGCGGAGTCGCAGTCAGGAGTGCCTTCGCCAAAGGCAAAGGTGGAGGCGGCGGCTCCGATGGTGATGGCTCCCACGCTGCATGATGCGCTGGGTGCGGCGGACAAAAAGATTGGCAAGATCAAGATTGTGCCGATTTGAGCACGGAATTTTTTATATATCGATATGCATACTGACATTACCCTTACACGCGACGTTGAAGCCATTCAGATCCCCAGTGGAGATGCGGTGCAGTTGCCGCTTGGCACACGCGTGATCATCACCCAGGCTTTGGGTGGCACCTACACGGTGGCGACGGATCATGGTCTGGCACGCATTTCTGCAAAAGACGTGGACGCCTTGGGCATTGATCCAAACGCGGAAACGGCTGGCGAGCCGGATTCTTCGACCAATATTCCCGCGGATGCGACCCCGCTCGAGTTGCAGGTGTGGGAGCAGTTGAAGAACGTGTATGATCCGGAAATCCCGGTGAACATCGTGGATCTTGGACTGGTTTATGGCTGTCGTGTGGTGGAAGAGGAAGGTGGCAAAAAGGCGCAGATTTCCATGACGTTGACGGCACCCGGGTGTGGCATGGGACCGACGATTGCCGCCGATGCGCAGTCGCGGATCATGACCATCGAAGAGATCGACGATGCAGCCGTGGACCTGGTTTGGGAACCGGCGTGGAATCAGGGGATGATCTCCGAAGAAGGCAAGATGAAGCTGGGGATGGTGTGATCGGGAAAGGCGAAAGGCGAAAGGCGAAAGGATAAAGGCGAAGGGCTAAAGGATGAGGGTTGAGGCTTGCCTTGGGTGGGGAGTCAGATAAAGGTGGCGGGATGTCCTCAGCCTCCTCTTTTTCTCCTTCGATTGGCACTCCTTTTTCTCCTTCCGCGACCAAGGTTTTGATGCTGGGGTCGGGGGAGTTGGGCAAGGAGGTGGTGATTGAGCTGCAACGCCTTGGCTGCGAGGTGATCGCGGTGGATTCGTATGCCAACGCCCCGGCGATGCAGGTGGCGGACCGGGCTCATGTGCTGTCAATGCTGGACGCGGACGCGTTGCGGCGGGTGTTGCTTTTGGAAAAGCCGGATTTGATCGTTCCGGAGGTGGAGGCGATTGCGACTGAGGTGTTGGTGGAGCTGGAAGCGGACGGATTCAAGGTCGTGCCGACGGCGCTCGCGGCGAAGCTGACCATGAATCGCGAGGGGATTCGAAGGCTGGCGGCGGAGGAGTTGGGGTTGCGCTGCTCAAGTTATGTTTTCGCGGCTACGGAGGAGGAGTTTCAGACGGCGGTGATGCAGATTGGCATTCCTTGTGTGGTAAAGCCGATCATGAGCAGCTCGGGAAAAGGTCAAAGTGTGATTCGCAAGGAGGAGGACATTGCTCCCGCCTGGCAGTATGCCCAAGAAGGCGGACGCGCGGGACGCGGAAAAGTGATCGTCGAGGGGATGGTGGATTTTGATTATGAGATCACCATGTTGACCGTGAGGCATTCGGGCGGCACGTCGTTTTGTGCGCCGATCGGACATTTGCAGAAGGAGGGCGATTATCGCGAGAGCTGGCAGCCCCAGCCGATGAGTGAAGCCGCCTTGAAAGAGAGCGAGCGGATCGCGGGCGCGGTGACGGAGGCTTTGGGTGGATGGGGGCTTTTTGGGGTGGAACTGTTTGTGAAGGGGGATTTGGTCTGGTTCAGCGAAGTTTCACCGCGACCGCATGACACGGGTTTGGTGACGATCATTTCACAGGACTTGAGTGAATTTGCTTTGCACGCCCGGGCAATTCTTGGGCTGCCAATTCCGAACATCGTTCAGCATGGGCCGAGTGCCTCGGCGGTCATTTTGGTGGAGGGGAGTTCGAGCAACATCGTTTATGGCAATCTGGGCGCAGCTCTGGCAGAGCCGGATTCTGCTTTGCGATTGTTTGGAAAACCGACCGTAAAGGGCAAACGTCGCATGGGCGTGGTTGCAGTGCGGGCGATGACGATTGATGCAGCGAGGGAGAAGGCCCGGCGTGCTGCTGCTGCGGTGACGGTTGAATTCGTTGACTAGCTCAGTCAAAACCAACGTTGACAGGGGACATTTGCCAGCCGGGCGAGCTGGCGAAGCACATGGCGAATGCATGTCTTGGTGAACAGGCATTTCGACCCATAAATCTGGGCGGACTGCTTCGGTTGCAATGCTTTCCGAGCGAGGGCGAAGTGGACAGTCTCGAGTTACGTGCGTTCAACTGGACAATCATCTTTCGAGAAAAAATGTTTATTTCTCGGACGAATAAAAATAGTAGAAAGTTATTTTGGTTTAAGCTAAAAACGTTCAAAATATTTTTTTTGAACATCAGAAATTTAATCTTCAAGGCACCAACTGCAGTTTTTCTCACAGGTCGACAGCCTGTTTTGGAGACTTGTGATTGCACTGAATTTTGTTTCGTCTCTTCCTCTTTATGAAAGCACTGCGTCCGTTCTTCCCCCGAATCATCAAACGCGCTTTGTTCGCTGCGTCACTTGGCGCAGTGCCCATGGTTCCAGCGGCGGATTTTAACTGGAATGTCTTCTACCACGAGGGGACGTTTGACTGGCAGAATCACAGTCACTGGAATCCTGATTCTTTATCGCCGGTGAACGTCGGGGTGTTGCCAAATGCAGTGGGTGATGTGGCCAATTTCAACGTTTATCCTTTTCAGCGCATGTTGGTGAATCTCAACGGCGGCGTGACGTTGGGGGCCTTGAATTTGGACTCGTGGGCGTTTAGAAACGGCGGTCTGACGCTTGCTGCCGGTATTGGAGGGTCGCTGACGATGAACAATGGAGGATTGGGAGCGGTGATTCAAAAAGCCGGGAACGCAGGCGACTTGATTTCGACCAACATGGTGCTTGCCGAGGCATTGACGGTGGAAGTCGATGGTGCCCCGTTGACGATGTCTGGAGTGATGACCGGTGCGGGCAATCTGATCAAAACCGGGGAGGGTTTGCTGATCTTGCGTGGAGACAGCGTCAACTGGGCGGGAAATGTTTTAATCAATGAAGGGAACTTGATGATGGCGCCCTTGGGCAATGATGGCAGGGTCCTCGGCAACGCTACCGGCACAACGACAGTGGCTGCTGGGGCAACCTTGTCTTACGCGCCCGATGCCTTGGGAGCTGGAGGTATTGGCAATCCAGCTGAGATAATTTCTATTCAAGGCGATGGATTTAGGGGACAAGGGGTCTTACGAAAAGTTTTTGGGGCTTCGGAGGCTGCGATCACTGGGGCAGTGACCATGACGGGTGAGTCGCGAATTCAGAATGACATCAGCGGCACCTTTACCATTGCTTCTGCCTTCAACGTGAACCATGCCATGGAGGTGGGTGGCCTGGGGTTTGTATCCTTTTCCGGAGTGGTTTCCGGCAGTGAAGCGATTACGCATTATGGCACCGATGGGTTTCGTCTTTCAAATGCTGCAAACACTTATTCAGGGGCGATCAATTCAGTTCTTGGGGAGGTGCGGGTTGAGGCAAATGCGACCAATGCAGGCGCTTACAAGAACGTTTCAGCATTCAATCTGACGAACAGCATGTTGAGGATTGTATTCAACAACGCGGCAAACATCAATGTCAACGCGGTGGCGGATGCGACGGCCATCAACTTGAAAAGCGGTCGTATTCGATTGGAAAACTCGGGGTTTTCGGGAAACCCGGCCTTTAATTTTGAAGAGACGCTGGGCGTCGTGAGCCTTTCTGGCGGTGGCAGTGTGATTGACATGCGTGGAGTGGCGGCGGCCAACAGTCAGACGCTGACGGTGACGGACTTGTTGCGCAGTTCTCCGGGATCGACATTGTTTCTTAATGTCGAAGGCGCGCCTTCCGGTGCGGCACAATTGGGAGCGAGCACCTACGCGAGGGTGATGAACGCCAATTCGGCGGCGATTGTTCCTGACGACGGCATCGTCAACGGATGGATGGTCACGCGGTTGCATAACGGGGTGGGTGGTTTTGTGAAGTATGGGGCAAATGGTTACACGGCTCTCGTGGATGCGGACTATGCCCTGAACACGCCGGAGACCGGCTGGTTGGCCTCGCAAAACGTCAAGACTGACAACAACAGGACCTTGACTGCGGCTCGGACGGTGAACAGTTTGAGCATCACCAGCGACACCAACCGGACCATTGACGGGCTTCACGCTCTGACGGTGGATTCGGGCGGGATCATGTTCAGCCGTGGATCGACGGGGGGGCCGACACACACGATTCGCACGTCGACTTTGACTTCAGGAACCAATGAATTGTTCCTGCACACGGCAAATGCCAATGCATTTATCTTTTCGAACATCATTGATGGGGCAGGCGGTGCGCTTTCCGTGGTCAAGGCAGGGAGCAACACCGTGCAATTTTTCGCGGCGAATGGTTACACGGGCACTACTTATATCAATGAAGGCACGATCAGGGATGTGGTGGGTTCCAACATTGTCGGCTTGGGATCCGGAAACCTGGACATCAATGGCAGCTCATTTGGACAGTCGGTTTATGAGTCGGATCGCCATTTCACCCGGGGACTCGGCAGCGGGGTGGGTGAGGTGCAGCTTTCCGGTGGTCAGGGATCTGGTTTCTCCGCCTATGGGCGGGCCATCGATCTCAACTTCGGCGGTGCGGGTGCCCCGGTGACATGGGGGTCGACGTTTTTTAATCCCGGCATGTTCACCCTCAACGGCGGCAATGCCACTCACGCAACGACCCTGGTGAATGACTTGGACCTCGCCGGAGAAACACGGTATCTGCGTGTGGACGGCAACAGTTCCGGTGGCTTCCGTGGGGCGATTGCCCGAATCGAAGGCGAACTGAGCAACGGAGGAGTCGTCAAGCGTGGTGGTGGCGTGCTGATCTTTGATCGTGAGCATTCATATGAAAATGGCACGGCAGTGAGCGAAGGGCTTTTGTGGATTCGCGAAGGCGGCAGTGCTGGTGCCAATGTGCTCGGCAATGACATTTTGGTCGGCAACCTCGGGGCTTTGTATGTGGACTCCCCTAATTTGATCGGTGACAATCAACGCATCGTGCTCAGCAATCTCAGCAACGATCACGCAGCAGCCATCGGTTTGGGTGCGGGTTATGGGGATGGCAGCGGAGTGAATTTCCAGAGCTTCTCGGCCAATGGTGGAGTGATGGCATCGGGCGGGAACAACATCTTCATTTCGGATGACCGGGTCAACGAAAACCGTCCAATTGCCATTCAGCTGAATGGGATCAAGGAAACCTCGGTTGATCTGGTGGGTCGCGCTCAAGCAGTGACTCCCAACTCGGCAATCTGGTTCGGTGCCAGCACCGCCAACGCCGTTTATACCGGAGATACTCTGACGGCGAGCCGGATTCGGCTGAATTCGGTCAATCAAAACACTTATCTTCTTGGCGCTGGTTATGGAACATTGACCATTGCAAATGAAAACGTGCTGACGGGAAATAACAACCTGCTGGTTGGCTCATACGACCACAACTTCCGTTGGAACATCGGCGGTGCGGTCTACATTCCTGAGGCCCAAAATTTCACTGCGACGACGGGTCTGTTTGGTGGAGTTCTTGTTGGCAATTCGGGTTTGTTGATTGTTGGACAAAATGGTTCCCTCGGTGCGGCGTCCAATGTGGTGAACCTGCGGGGTGGTGAGTTTCGTCCGAGCATGGAATCGGGTGTTTACAGCGGGATGGACAGCCAGTATTCAGGCAGGAATCTCGATGTTCGTGGTGGCAACTCGGTGTTCCGCGTGCAGACCCTGGGTGGTGCGGGCTTCTCGAAGTTGATGTGGAATGACATCACCCTGGGCGACAACGAACGAGTCCTGACGGTCAGCGGACAGAATGGATCTGATTTGCAGATCAACAATTTGGTGATCACCCCTTCCAACAACGGTCGCAACTATCTGGATGTGGAGTCACTGATGACAATCAATGGAACGGTGAGTTCGCCAACGGCGGGGACCACCATTTTAAGGAAGCGTTCTGGGGGCACTTTGATTCTTAACGGCGATAACACCCACACGCGCACGGAGCTTACCCGAGGCAATTTGGTGCTCACGCATCTTGGAGCCAATGGACAGGCCGGTCAGCAATTGATCATGCAGAGCGACGGCGACCAAACCGCCAACCTGCAGCTTCGGCCTGACGCAAGTCAGATTGTTGGGGGAAATGCCACGTATGACATGAGCGAGATTCGGTTCCAGGGCGGCAACAATGCATCCACCCGCATCGTCACGGTGGGAGCAGTGGCATCCGGATCAGAAAATGTGAATGTTCATGTGGCGGCATTGAGCACGGAAACGGTGAGTGGACTGACCAATTTCGATCTGATCTTTGACGGATTTCATGGATACCGTCTGACGGTCGATGGCGGTTTTACCATGGGACGGGATGCGAACTTCCGCACACGCGGCGCCCTCTTGACGATTCAAGGAGCAATCAACGATGGTGCCAGCACTTTCAATTTGCTCAAGGCCGAACAGGGCACGTTGTGGCTGAACGGCAACAACACCTACAGTGGCACTACGACCCTGAACAACGGCTATCTGGTGGCAGGTCATGACAACGCTTTTGGCGATGGCAGCAGTGCGATTTCCATGGCAGGCGGCAGCTTCAGCCAGTTGTTGCTCAGCGGCACAAGGAACTTGTCCCGCAGTATCACCAACAATGGAACGGGATCAACCCAGACCATTGGTGGTTTGGATGCGGGCAGCAAGACCTTTTCGGGCACCATTACTGCGACACGTGGAATCAATATTACCGCTGAAACGGGTGGTGATGTGACTTTTACCGGTTTGATTACTGGTGCGGGCGGAATTACCAAGGTTGGCAATGGAACCGTTATCATTGACCGTGCGACTGGCAATACTTACGCGGGAGCTAATATCATCGCAGATGGCGTTTTGATCGGCAAAGCCCAGGCCGGTGCCGTCAGTCCCTTCGGAACCAACGCCGCATTCACAGTCACCAATGGCACGTTGCAGATCGATGGCCTCGCTGGCAACACCAACACCGCGACGACGGCAGCGTTGACGGTCGGAGGTGGCGGTGGTCGGGTGGTGGTGAATGATGCTGCGGACAGTTTTACTACGCAATTCACCTTTGGATCATTGGTGGCACCAACTGGAACGGCTGCTGGTGGCACTTTGGTATTCAACAGCACGGTCGGCAATTTGGGTGGCGAGTCGCAGATTCGCTTCACAACGGCACCTGCGGCGGTCAATGGAATCATTGGTGCATGGGCAGTGGCCAAAAACAACATTCAGGATGCCACCTACGCCGCCATGAATGGAACGAGCGTGGAAGCCCACAATTTTGGCACCAATACGGGAAACATTGATGCGGTGACAGGAGCGAACCAGGTCTATGACGCGTCGGGCGTTGGTGGAACCCTGACGGCCAATCGTTCGGTCTATGCGGTTCGCACCGATACGAGCTTGGATCTCGGCGGCTTTCGTCTCTCCGTGGGCGATGCGACGGCGACAGGACGAGGCGGTTTGTTGTTGAACGACGGCGCGGACATTTCCAACGGAGACCTGCATTTCGCCAACAATCAATTGAGCGTCTATGTCGACGATGGTGGGGTCTCGACGATCAGTGCCGCCCTTTCGAACCTGAGGAGCAATGCCAACAACACCTTGTCCGCAAGCAATGTTGCCAGTGCGGCGGTCTTCACGAAGTTTGGGTTGGGAACGCTTGAATTGAGCGGCGCAAACTCCTTTCAGGGGAACATTCAGGTTAACGAGGGCATCTTGAGTTTGACCGCTGCTAATGTGATCCCAACTTTCCGTAATCTCAACGCCATGAGCGGATCGATTGTAACCATTCAACCCAACGGTCGGATCAATCTGAACGGCAACAACCAAGAGTTCGGCAATCTCGCAGGGGCCAATCCGGGCAGCGTCTTTCACACGGGTGGAATCTTGGATCTTGGAACAGCAACGCTCACGGTCGGTCGCGAGGGCAGCAACCAGACTTTCGCTGGTCAGATCATCGGCGGTGCAGGCTCCAAAATTTCCAAGATCGGAGGAGGCACTCTGTCTTTGACCAACATCAACGGCAATCAGGCCAACTCATTGGAAACCCTGGAAATCAATCAAGGGGTGGTTCTCACCCGTGCCGATGACAACTCCTGGGCCACACCATCCGGCCTGGCCTTCTCATTGCCCAGCACCACCAATGTGATCCTGCGTGGCGGCCAGTGGAGTCTCCGCAGTGCCGGCGATAGCACGACCAACGCGCAGCGCATCGCAGTTGGGAACAACCTCACGGTGACCGGCGGGGATTCTACACTCAGCGTAGACCGGCCCGAGGGCGGCGGTGGCAACAAATTGCTGACCATGGGCAATCTAACCCTGGACGTGCAACGCTTTTTGGTGACGGCAGCGAACACTTATATTCCACGCTTTGATGGCACGACGACTTTGTTGAATCATGCGCGGATTCAAAATGATTCCCAGCTGGTTCTTGCGGGAGCCATTGTGGGGGATTACACCTTGACCAAAATTGGCGGAAGCGACCTGATGCTTTCAGCAGACAACAGTGCATGGAGTGGTGGAACGGTGGTGAGCAGCGGCACTTTGTTGTTCGGCAATCGGGGCACGGATGACATTCGCTACGCGGGCACCAATTTTGTTCCCAGTTCCACCTCCAATGCGGGAACCGGAGACATCATTCTCAACCAAGGCAACTTCCAGAATGGAACGACAGCCGTCAGATTTAACGCCACGTCCAATGTTTTGACCCAGCAGGGGCAGCGGGTTCAGGTGTTTGGCAGTCAAACGGGGGGCACCGTAAGAGTGGATATTGGTCAGAACGCGGCGCTTGCCGAATACGGATTGCGCTCGACGACCAACGGCAGCATCTCGTTGGGGATTGGCGACGGCGGCTTGTTCACCAATACGATTGATCAATCGAAGATGGGTAACGGCAGGTGGGGCATTTCAGCGTTTCAAGGTTCGACCTATTACACAGCTGACACCTTGGGTGCTGGCGTTGATAACGTCTACCGTTTCACCGGCACCAGTGGCGGTGTGCTTGGCTTGGCCAAAAGCAACCTGTTGACCGGATCGGCCTCCGTGGAAGTGGGGCGTGGCATGATTGATCTCGGCAGCCTTCCGCATGCGACCACGGCACAAATTCGTATCTACGGCGGAGCGGACTACACCGGAACGACCACCATTCATCGTGGTGGGGAGTTCAATGCGATCAATGGAATCCTTATCTTTCATGGCGATCTGAAGACCTCGGAAATCGATGTCTACGGAAGGCTTGAGGCGCGCGGTGATGGCCGTTTTACCAATGACGATGGCAGCGCCACTGCGACGGTGGTGAATTTGCGTCCCGGCAGCGCATTGCAGCTCAACTACGGCATGGACATCAACGACCAGTTCGTCATCTCCAGGCAGGACAACAGCAACTTGGGTCTCGAAACCACAGAGAACAAGTGGGGAGACGATACGGACATGATTTTGGATGGAGCTCAGCTGGCACTCGTCAGCCAAAGCGGTCGTGTGAACCAGGAAACGGTGGGTGAGATCACCATCAAAGGGGGAGCGGGCATTTTGCTTTCGCGCACCGATACCAATGGTCAGATCGTGTTGAACACCAATTATGGCATCAACCGCATTGGTCAATCGGCCCTCAGCATCCGGGAAAATGGCAACGAACTCGGTTTGGTGAACCTGCAATCCATGAAGATGTTCATCAATGATGCCACCTGGATCACGAACAATACCACCAACGGAATTCTTCCTGCGTGGATGATCAACGCGAGCCGCAACACCTTCCTCAGTTACAACACCAACACGGGCATTACCAATGCTGCTTTCACCAACACCAGCGGTGCCGTTGGAACCGGGGCAACGTTCTTCTCGTCACTTACCTCGTCTTCCATTGCCGACTATGCCGGAGTTACCGGCGATGCGACGCTGACGGACACCAGCAATGTGTATGCATTGCGGGTGAATCATGAGGGCTCTGGAAATGACACGACTTTCACCGGGGGACAGATCAACATTCACGGTGGTGGTTTGATACACGTCGGTCGCGACAACGCGCGGGTGAATTTCAACACTACCAATGTGTTTTTTGGAGATGGCACGACGGCCAGAGAAGCCTTCGTTTATACCAATCAACATCAACTCCGATTCGGCGGCAATGTGACGGCGGATAACATGACCATCTTCGGCACGGGAGCAGTTCGTTTTGCTTCGCAGAACAATGCGATCACAGGCAATGTGCAACTGAATGGAGGCACTTTGTTCGTTGAAAAATCCAACGTCGCGCACGACGTCTTGGGAACTGCAACCATCACGTTGCACGGCGATCACCAAAACAACAGCAATGGCGGGACGGAGATCAGAGGGCAGATGCCGATCTTGGCGTTGGTCACCGACTCCACCAGTCAGGCATATAACAACAAGGTGATCGTTGCCGGGAACGTGCCTTTGGCCCGGATCGATACCAACCGGTTCACCGGTTCTGGCAGCGGGACCATTTCGATTGCCGAGTTGGAAATTAAGGGGACGGATAGCCTTGCGGGGACATTGCTTCAGGTGGTCAACAACAACGGCTACAACTTTGCAGTCACAGGGAACACCACCATAGGCGGAACCGGCCCCGTCGGCATCAGCGTGAACACGGGAACTGCTACTTTGACGGGTGCTGTCAACAGTGCGGCGAATATTACCAAGTCTGGCAATGGCACGTTGCGCTTTGACGCTTCCAATACCGGCCTCACAGGTGGTTTCACATTGAACCGCGGTGAATGGCGCTTGAATGGGGCGGGTCCTAACATCGGGGGCACCGGCGATGTCACGCTGAACTTCGGCACACTTCGTCTGGCCAATAACGGCGGTGGCTCTCACTTCAACTCTGCCAATCAGGATCTTTTCGTCAATGGGCAGGTGAGCATCATCACTGACCGCAATGGCGGTTCAACCGGTGCTCACGTGACGATTGGAGCAAACAACGGCACCAATACCATCGTCACCAAGAACAATGCCTCTTTGCGGTTCAATGCCGTAAGCTTTGGTGACGACTTTTATATTGAAAGCAAGATGATCGTGAATGACACCCTGACGCTGCTAACGGAATCCTCCGATGTGTTTTTGAGGGATACCATCGAGGGGCAGGGTAAAGTCGTTAAAAATGGGAATTGGTTTCTTCATTTTGATAACAACGTCTCCAACAGCAACTGGACTGGAGGGCTGGATATTCTCCATGGCTTTGTTCGGGTAACTCCTGCCGCGACCCTTGCGACCTTGGGAACCGGACAGGTTACCGTCGGACCCACGGGTGCCATTTCTCTGGGTTCCACCACCAATATCGCCGGAGGGGCAATTACCCGATTCCAAAGTGGGAAAACCACCAGTTCCGTTCTGGCAGTCAACACGGCTGCAGCGTTGGCTGCCATCGACACCTTGCTCCCCATGGCGAACAACAAGACCCGTGCTGGTCTGGGTGGCATTCTTGCCTTGGATAGTTTGACGGTTTCCACCGCGTTGAACATGGCAAACATTCAAGACGGAAGCTGGAGCCTCGGTGCCTTGCAAGACCGCAACTCCACCTACTCGGCCACTTCTCTCGGGGTCGGCGCGGGCAATATCTATCGTATAGGAGGTGGTGGAGGCAACCTTACGCTTCAGCCTGGCGCTGAATCGGATGTCTTGAGCGGTGCGGGCGCACAAGTGATGATTGGACGCCCCAATTCCTATTTCTCTGCCGGATACAACTCGACCCATGTCGTCTTTGGGAGCAATTTGAACAACAGCTACAGCGGCGGCACGACCGTGTCCCGTGCGAGAGATTTTGGTGGTGGCTGGTATCAAACGGGTTTTGAAGTTCAGGGCGGCAATCCTACGGCTTCAACATTTAGAACGCCTCTTGGAACGGGTCCGGTGGACAACTATGGCTCCATCAGGTTCTCTGGTGCAGCGGGTGGTCTGGTCAATGAAGCAGGAGAAAATTACACGACGATTGTAATGCATACGGGATCGAGATTGACGTTCGACAACCGCACTGCCTCCAATGACCCCGGTGGTGAAGGTCGATTTGATGATAGTGGTGTTCTGACCTTGAACGGATCGAATTTGCAGATTCGTGGCACGAGTAACGTCAACACGGCCACGACCAACCGCGAAGACATAGGTGAACTGGTGATTCAACGTGGGTCCCAGGTGCGCATTGGACGTGAGGGCACGGGATTCGCGGGGTTGGGGATGAATGCGCTGACGCGTGGGCTGCATGGAACTCTTTCGATCAACCATACCTCGGGATTGCTGGGTGCGAACACGGCAGACGGCGGGGTGAACAACACCGAGGTTTTCTTCATCACCGGCGGAGGAGCGATTCCCATGACCAACAACATGGTGGCTCCATGGATTGTCAGCCGGCAGGCGGACCAGTTCCTGAAGTATGATGCGACCAACGGGTTGCAACTGATCACTCAAGGAGGTGCTCCCGCCAATTACATCAACCCTGCTGCCGCCACGACTTCATTGAGTGGCGCGTTGGGTGCTGCGGTGACCGATGGAACGGGCATTCTTGACCTCGCTGCGGCGACCGGAACCCAGACATTGGCATCAAATCTTGATGTGCACGCCTTGCGTTACTTGAGAGACATCAACACCAGCGCAGACGGCCAGTTCAACCAGATCAAGATTCGTAGCGGAGGACTGATCCTGGGTGGCAACAACGCCGGGACGATCAATGCGGATCTCTACTTTGGCAGCTCTGGCAACGGTGACGGTGAGGCGCTCATTTATGCCGGTGCCAACGTTGCCCAGATCAATGGCAAGATCTATGCGGATCAAGTTACAAAATTCGGTAGAAACGCCCTTTATATTCGGGGTGACCAGTCTCAGTTCACCGGCAATTGGGTGGTTAACGAAGGTGTCTTGCGGTTCCTGACTCCTGGGTCCAACGGCAGTTCCACTTCCCAAGTCATCCTTAATGGCTCAGCGACTGGAGACAATGACGACCGGCGCGATGGAGGCGACTCTCATACCCTCACCGATCTTCAGTATGTTTTTAACAGTGGCTCGGTAGACTTGTTTGACTGGGGTGGTGGCAAAATTACTGCCTACGATCATAACCGGATCTTTTCCTCCATGGGCGGGGTTGCTGACCGCAATCAGAAGATCGCAGACATCGACCTTCGAACCACGGCGACGACCGCTGGTGGTTTGCAGGAGGGTTTGATGAGGTTTCAGGTCGATGGTGCGCGCAACACGCTTTTTACGGGCACGGTGACCTTGTTCGACAACTATATGGTTCTTGTTGATGCGGGATCTTACGGCGCTGGATCCACCACCGGAGTGAGTTTCGGTGCTCTGGATAACAATGGTGTCTTTGATCTGATCAAGACTGGCGATGGGATACTCACCCTTGGTGATAACTCCAGCACTTTTGATGGTAACCGCTTTAGCTTTGTGGACGAAGGCACCGTTCGCGTATTGCACAACGGAGCCTTTGGTGCCGCCGGTAACACTGCGGTAATCAATCAAGGCGGGGCGATTGAAATTGCGGTGGCAAACTATCAGTCCACCGCAACATTGGATCAACGGTTTGGCTCGATTGAAAGATGGTCCGTGGATGGGGCAAGATCTGGAACCGTGAACTTGGGAGAAGGCGTGCATCTCCAGATCGGTGCCAGTCAAACCGGAACGCAGACCATCAACCTCAATGGCGGCTCCATCATGGGTTACCAGCCATTGGATTACGATCAAATTGCGATCATTCAGACTTTGGGAAGTGGGGTGACGATTAACCTTCTTGCGAATTCGTTCCTGGGACAACCCTATGTAGTGGGCGGTAACGCGGTGTCGTATGACATGGGCAAGCTAAATACTACAACGAACTTAAATCCCAATGATCCGGGTTTGCGAGGCTCCTACTTGCAGATCGACGGCAACATCACTGGCGACTTTGATCTGACCAAAACCGGCCAGGATATTATCCTTCTCAACGGCCAGAACAGCTACCGTAATACGATCATCGAAGCGGGCATTCTGCAGATCGGTCGCGTCAATGGCTTGTCGACAACCGGCACGTTGACCACCAGATCGAGCGGCATGTTCGACCTCAATGGCTTTGATCAGGAAGTGTCGGCTTTGGCCGGCACGGGTGGATCAGTGAACAACGGCGCGTTCGATTTCAACACTTTCACCGTCAATCAGGCCGCCGAAACCACCTATGCGGGTTCGGTGGATGGCAATGTGGTTTTGGTGAAACAGGGAGAGGGACGTTTGGAACTCACCGGAATCAATGGTTATCGTGGTGGAACCCGGCTCGAAGGCGGCACCCTTGCGGTTTCTAGTGATGCCAATCTGGGGCAGGTTCCATTGTCCGCCAATGGTGACGAGTGGATTGAGTTTAACGGTGGTGCATTGGAAACCACGGCCACGTTCACCCTTGCGGCCAATCGCCAGATCGATCTATGGGAAAATGTGGACAACATCATCCGCACGGCGGCGGCAACGACGCTGACCATTGAAAGCACCATGTTTGGCTCCGGTGGTTTTGCCAAAGAAGGTGATGGCACGCTGGTCATGGCGGGCTTGGTGGATGGATTCTCTGCCAAATACTATTCTGGAGATACGGTCGTTCGGGCCGGAGTGCTCGAGGGCGGGGCAAACAACACGCTTTCCCTTTACTCAAGGCACGTGGTGGATGGTGGCACGTTGAATGTGGCCAACTTCAACCAGCAGGTGGGTTCGCTTCAGTCGGCCCTTGGCGCAGGCACGGTGGCGCTGGGCGACAAGACTCTTCAAGTCGGCTGGGACAACACCACCGATGGCAGCTTTGCCGGGCAGATCACTGGATCGGGCCTCTTGCAGAAGATTGGGTTCGGCGATCAAACGGTGGCAGGCAACAACGCAGGCCAGACTTGGAGCACCTTGATCAGCAACGGACGTTTGTCGGTGGCTTCGGGTGCTTCGTTGGGATCTGGTGCCGTCAATATGGCGACCACCTTGGACACTTTTTTCAGCAATGAAACGGCATTGCAGCTGCAAGGGGTGACCACGCTGGCGAACAACATCAATGTGGGAACCGAGAACGCGGATGGCACGGCGTTCTTGGAGAAAACCGGCGCTGGCACCGCGAGCCTTACCGGGACGGTGACCTTGGGTCGCAAGACCTTCCTGGCGGTGGGCACGGGGGCCACGCTGGAGTCAAGCGGAGCAGGCACCTTCACGGGTCCGGGTTCTTTGGTGGTCATGGATGGCGGCACGCTTTCGCTCGTCAATGCCAATACTTATGGTTCCACCGCAGGCACCACCAACAATGCGGCCATTGATGGTGGCACGGTGGTGCGTTCTGGAACGGTGCTGGTCGGCAACAGCGGTTCACTCGGTGCGGGCACGGTCGAACTGGGCGATGCCACGACGGTTTTGGCCACGGCGGTGAAGGGCGCGACAACGACCAGTCTGCTTCAAACAGGCACGGCGATTTTTGAACCTGCTGGCGACACTGGCAAGGGGCAGTTCACCGGCGTGAGCGAATCCATTGATGGCATTACTTATGGGGTTGGTGATCGCATTTTGGTGAAGGACGAGGAGTTTGATCCTGCATCGAACGGGATTTACACGGTTGCCAGCGTTGCCGGTGGGGTGATGACCCTGGTGCGTGCGGACGACTTCAATGCCAGCGCGCCGAATTTGTCAGCCTATGGCAATCAGCCGGAGATGAGCTACGGGGTCCAGGTCGATGTGACGGGTGGCACGCATGGCGGGAAGTCGTTCTTCATGACGGCTCCCAATGTGGCGGTGTTGAACGGATACAATGATCCGGTTCGCTTCCGTGAAGATGTGAAAGCACCGAACATCGCCCTGTTGCAAAACACTGGCGGGTTGGTGACGGCGAACAAGATTGACGTCAACGCCACCACGACAGGCGGGACCACCAGCGTGGGTGGCTCGACGGCATTCAATTCGGGCAACAGCGAGTTCACCGGCGGCATTGCGCTGCAGGACCTGGATTCGACCCAAGTGGAAACGAAGACCGTGACTTTGGTATCGCACACCATGGGATCGGGAACCGGCCCTGGGGTGAAGTTCTCAGGCATCATCGGTGAAGCAGCTCCTGCGCAGGACCGGCTCAAGATCGTGAAAGCGGGAAGCGGCGTGGTGCTGTTGAGCGCGGTGAACGATTATCATGGTGGCACGGATGTTCTTGAAGGCGTGCTGCAGGTCGGCGAGGCAGGCGTGGGAACCACGGGTCCTGGCGGCACGGTGGTGTTCAGCGGAGCGACTCTGGCGGGGACTGGTTTGATCAACGGAGTGGATGTCAACACGCTGCACCTGATCTCAGGAATGCTGAAGCCTGGCGACTCGGCAGGCGAAGGACTGGGATCGCTGGAGGTGCTGGGCACGCTGACGATGGACACGGGATCGGAGATCGTCTTCCAGCTTGGCAATGGTCAGACCGGAAACTTCGGCTCGATCGGATCGCTGGGTGATCTGGATACGACTTCGGTGAACTACTCAGCAGCCGTGAACCTGATTGCGACCACATGGAGTTCGACCGCACCTGCGTTGGAAGGGGACTACGACTATCTGAACGTGACCGGCACCATCAACCTGAGTGATGAAGGGGTGATTACCGTAACCGGCAACCCGGCTTCCCTGTCATTGGGTGATGTGTTTAACGTGATGGACGCTTCCATTGCCTACAACGCTGGTGCGTTTAATACCGGCGGTGACATTCGAGGCGGTGGGCTGCTTGGCGATCTTGCACTGCCGACATTGACCGGTTTCCTGATGTGGGACACGAGCCGGTTCACGACGGATGGACTGCTTATTGTGGTGACGAACGTTCCTGAGCCAGGCCGTGCGATGTTGATTCTGCTGGGCGTGGCAGCCCTGTGGATGCGTCGCCGCCGGAAGTGAGTTTAGCTATGGATTTCGTGTGTGGGCGGACAGGGTGTCCGCTTTTCAGCAAACGGCAGTGTGATGCGCAATTTGCCTGCTCGGCGCATTGGTGTCAGCCCTTAGAGTAAGGGATGGTGACATTTGGTAACATGCCAAAATGTTTGGCATTTAGAGTGACAAGCTCAAGGTTGTGGTGCGATGCGGTCGCGGCGATCATGCAATCGGCCAAACCGCAACCTATACTTGAGCGAAAGTCGCGTCGGTAAAGCCCGGCAGTTTGGGCGATTTCTTCAGTGAGTGGCAGGACGGTGAATGCGGAGAGGGTAGTCGAGAGCCGTGTGCGTTCTTCGCCTTCACGGACTCCCTGAAAAAGCTCAGCGACAGTGACTGAGGAAATGGAGATGAGATTGACGTTGGTTTCGAGGTAGTGGACGGCATGGGAGTTTCCGCGCAGGTAGTCGATGAGGATGTCAGTGTCGACAAGCATGATCAAAAGCGGTCAAAGTCTTCACGGATGCTGCGAAGATCGAGTTCTTCGCGGTCTTGCCAGATGCCTTTAGCGGCGCGAAGTCGGCCGAGGCGGTCTTGGGGGCTCAGCCGACTCAGATACTGATCGATGGCTTCGCGGATGACTTCGCTATTTTTGCGACTTGAAGCGGCGGCGACACGGGCGATTCCTTGGGCTTCAGTTGCCGTGAGGTAGATTTGGGTGCGCGTCATACATCATAATGTATCCAATTGCCGACAGTATCAAGGTTAAATTTTTTCCGGTCCAACTTTGAATTGGCACAAGTGATTGCTGTATTTGGAAGCAAAGCTACAATTCAATAATGGAGGACATCACGGAGAGCTTTCCACTAAGTCAAGACGATGGGGCTATAGGCGACATGCCGCGTGTGAGTATCAAGGATGCAAGGTCAGCGCTATCGGGAATACTGACTCGAAATCCATCCGTTATTCTCCGAGAATCGAACAATCTTGATGTCGGAGTGGAGGTCGAATCACTCTTTGAGTGGATTCTGCGAAGTTCATCAATTCCTCGACAAGAACTGGAGAGGTTATTGATAAAACCGTTCATGGTGGACTTGCTTCAGAGGCTCAACTCGAAGTATGAACGGAATGCAGCAATCTGCCTAAAGCGGAGACAGAGAAAACTTGCAAAATCGCAGCGGCTGGAAACAAAGGCAAATAGCGACAAAGCTGCTGTTGCGCAGCCAGCATCTACTCGTTCAATAGCTCGCAAAGCGCCAAAAAAATTGAGCAGAAAGAAACAGAGAGAGATTGTAGTAGAAGAAAGTCTCCGTCGGCGAGATATGGAAGGTAAAGATGCGAAGTTTATTTCAGGGTTATGTGGGCTATCAGGGGTGGATTTATCAGAGAGGCCCGGGACAACAAAAAAAGGGGGAAAGCCGAAACGCCGGTCTGTTCCAATGGTCTACACAGGTTTTGAATCAAAACGTAGTAAGCACTAATTCCTGGCAGATAATCCAATCGCAGTTCAGCCCTGGCGCAACGCTCGGCCTTCATCAGCGTCAATGAAGTCGAACATGGTTTGGATGGTGCCGTCTTGGGGGAGGTTGGCTTCTTCGAGTCGGAATTTTAAACGAGGAGTAGCGGTGTCGCGCCAACCACGTTTGGTCATGAAGCCGTTCCAGATTTCGATCTCTTCATCATTGGATCGATGACCGATGGTGAAGGCCCATTGGAGAATTTCTTCTTCGGTGCCGCCTTGCAGAGTGCGGGCGGTGAGGGCGTTGTAGGAGATTTGCAAGAACCGGCAGGCGCGCTGGTCGAAGACGCCGGACTGGTCGCCGATGAAATCGGTGTAGTCGGACGGGAGTTCGCCTTTGGCATGGAGACGGATTTTGTCGAGCATGCGGGCAAAGTAAACGATGCCGAGGGTGGTTTCGTAGGGACTGCGGAGGCCGGGGACAGAAGACATATTGAGAAAGGATAAAGGATGAAGGATAAGGGATAAAGAATGAATTTGATTGGTGTGGCCGTGGTTGGCGTGGGATTGGGATCGAGTGGAAGTGGGGCTTGATGCACTCAATGGGCAACGATTTTCAGGGAAAGGAGTGGATGGGGATGTGGTTGGTGGCGTTTTTGTTTTTCGCACAAAATGAAGATGGACAGGAATGTTCATCCCCTGCGAGGCTGGTGGAGTTCTGCGGTGTGATGTCGAGGAACTGCGGCGACTGGGACTTTGCGAGACGAGGGCCAGCTTCCTACTTTTTTTATTTGCTGCCAAAGGCGTGGTCGAGTTTTTCGAGCAATTGAAGGCCGGTGGCGGGGTTGCCACGTGAAGCTCGCAGTCGGAATCGGGTTTCTGCGTCGAATTCCGCCAAGGTGGCGGTGGAAAGGTCTTCCATGAGTTAGTTGATGCTGATGCCACGATGCTTGGCCAGTTCACGAAGGCGGGCGTGCTTGTCGTCGGGAATACGGATGGTTAGAGTGGCCATGAGATTTGCTCCAAGAATTGTTTGGGGTTTAAGATTCTGATGCTGGGAAAACCAAGTTCGCCGCTGTTAAAATCACGGAAGTTGTCGGTGACAATTGCTTCTGCACCGCCTGCGACGGCGAGTTCCATAAGGTGATTGTCGGCTTGGTCTGATAGATTCGGACGCCAGCGGCAATAGATTTTCACCCATTCGGAAACGCCAATGAAACTGTCGAGCATTGCCTGGCGCTCATCTTCTACCAAGATCGACTTGGCGAAAAGATCGCTTCTTCCAAGAAGGTCTTCGTATTCATTGAACAGAGCGGTTCCAAAGAGAGGTATGGCTTTGCCAATAAGACATGCGCGCAGAACCTCTCGATTGTTTCCTCGCTGGCTGAGTAGTGCTCCGACAAAAACATTGGTGCCCACAACGAGCCGCATGAGTTACCTTCATGATAGCACATGTGCTATCATGGACAAGTGAGGATTGCGTCTAAGATTTAGGCGGCTTCGTGGTCGGGTTCTTCGAAGAGGAGGTCTTGTTCGACGCGGAGGTTTTTGACGATGTAGTCCTGACGCTCGGGGGTGTTTTTGCCCATGTAGAAGGTGAGGAGTTCCTTGACGTTTTTGTGCTCGGGCATGAGGACGGGCTCAAGGCGCATTTTGGGGCCGATGAAGTGTTTAAATTCGTCGGGGCTGATTTCGCCGAGGCCTTTGAAGCGGGTGATTTCGGGGTTTTTGCCGAGCTTGGCCATGGCTTTCTGTTTTTCCTCGTCGGAGTAACAGTAGATGGTCTCTTTTTTGTTGCGGACGCGGAAGAGGGGGGTGGTGAGGATGTGGAGGTGGCCGCGACGGATGATCTCGGGGAAGAACTGGAGGAAGAAAGTGATCATCAGCAGGCGGATGTGCATGCCGTCAACGTCGGCGTCGGTGGCGAGGATGACGTGGTTGTAGCGGAGTTCTTCGAGGTCTTCTTCGATGTTGAGGGCGTGCTGGAGGAGGTTGAACTCTTCGTTTTCGTAGCAGATTTTGCGCGAGAGGCCGAAGCAGTTGAGGGGTTTGCCGCGCAGGCTGAAGACGGCCTGGGTGTTGACGTCGCGGCTCTTGGTGATGCTGCCGGAGGCGCTGTCGCCTTCGGTGATGAACAGGGTAGAGAGTTCGCGCTGTTTGTCTTTGGTGTCGAAGTGGATGCGGCAGTCGCGGAGTTTTTTGTTGTGAACTTTGGCGCGGCGGGCGCTTTCGCGGGCGAGTTTTTGGATGCCGCTGATGTCTTTGCGTTCTTTTTCGTTGGCCTGAATTTTTTCGAGCCAGGCTTTGGCGACGTCGGCGTGTTTGTGGAGGTAGTTGTCGAGCTGCTGGCTGAGGGTGTTGACGATGTGGGTGCGCAGGTTGCGGCCCTGGGGTTCCATCATGTTGGAACCGAGTTTGGTTTTGGTTTGCGATTCGAAGACGGGTTCCTGGACTTTGACGCTGATGCTGCCGATGAGGCCGTTGCGGACGTCGGCGGGATCGAATTGTTTGTTAAAGAAGGTGCGGGCGGCGGCAACCACGGCTTCGCGGAAGGCGGCGAGGTGGGTGCCGCCCTGGGTGGTGTGCTGGCCGTTGACGAAGGAGTAGATTTCGTCGCCGTAGCCGCTGGCGTGGGTGAAAGCGCATTCGACGTCCTGACCCTGGAGGTGGATGACGGGGTAGAGGGGATCTTCGGTGAGTTTGGCGGCGACGAGGTCGGGGAGGCCGTTTTTGCTGCGGAATTTTTCGCCGTTGAGGATGAGGGTGAGGCCGGGGTTGAGCCAGGAGTAGTAGCGAAGCATCTCGCGCACGAAGTCGAGTCGGTAGCTGTAGTCCTGTCCGAACGATTCTTCGTCGGCATGGAAAATGACACGGGTGCCGCTGGGTTCCATGGACTCAACGGGAGTTTTCATGTCGCGTTTGACGAGTCCGCGGGAGAACTCGACGGCGCGCATTTTGCCTTCGCGGAAGGCGGCGATGCCGAAGAAGTCGCTGAGGGCGTTGACGGCTTTGATGCCGACGCCATTGAGTCCGACGGAGCGTTTGAAGGCTTCGCTGTCGTATTTGGCACCGGTGTTGATCTGGGCGGCGCATTCGATGAGTTTGCCCAAGGGGACACCGCGGCCGTAGTCGCGCACGGAGACCATGTTGTTTTCGATTTTGATCTCGATTTCCTTGCCGTGGCCCATGACGTGTTCGTCGATGCAGTTGTCGAGAACTTCCTTGAGCAGGACGTAGATGCCGTCTTCGGGGGCGGTGCCATCGCCGAGTTTGCCAATATACATGCCGGGGCGGAGACGGATGTGCTCACGCCAGTCGAGGGATTTGATGGAGTCTTCGTTGTAGATGGGTTCGGGCATGATCAGGAAAGGCTAAAGGATAAGGGCTAAAGGCTAAAAAGCTGGGGTTAGCGCGGGGCTTCGGGGGTGGGTTTGGTGTTGGGATCGACGCGCAGGAAGACGACGCCGCGGCCGAGCATCCAGAAGTAGCCGAGGCTGACGACCAGCAGCAGAAGGGTGATCCACCAAGTCCAGGAACGAAACATGGTTTACCTTTCGGGTGAGTTGACTAAACCTCAACTGATTTTGAGGGCGTGGAACCTGGAGGGGGAGAAAGTGTTGATTCCGGGGATGCTGGGCGGGAGTTTTGATGAGGCCCTGTCCGAAGGAGCTGTCGCTTGAATGATAACGACGTCGGGATTCGCGGATTGAAGGGCACGGTGGCGTAAAAGCTTCAGGTTGAGGAGGTTTTTGGTGGTTGATAATCAACCTGACGGAAACTTCCGCTTGGATGATTCCTAAAACCCGGGGCGCGGCAAAATCTATTTGCCTCGCCTCGTCTTTGGCAGCATGGATGTGGAACCGCGCCGCACCCACTTGTCCACTTCACCAATTCCCAAAGTTCTCATTGTTATTCCTGCGCGCTGGGCGTCCACAAGATTCCCAGGCAAGCCGCTCCACCTCCTCGCTGGCAAACCGCTGGTGCAGCATGTCTGGGAGCGTTGCAAGCAGTGTAAACATGCCGATAAAGTCGTCATCGCGACGGATGATCAACGCATTGCGCAAGTGGCACGACGGTTCAATGCGGTGGCGGTGATGACGCAGCCGGATCATCCCAGCGGGACCGACCGGGTGGCGGAGACAGCACAGTCTTTTCCGCAGCATCAGATTGTGATCAATGTGCAGGGGGATGAGCCGCTGATTTCTCCGGCGCTGATTGACGAACTGGCGGAGACGCTGATCAAGGAGGCGAGCATTCCGATGATCACCGCAGCGGCCCCGATTGAAGATGAAGCTTTGCTGCCTGATCCGAATGTGGTAAAGGTGGTGTTGAGCAGCGCGGGCGATGCGCTGTATTTTTCGCGGTCGCCGATTCCTTATGTGAGGGATGCGGGTGCGGGGATCACGCATTACCGGCATTTGGGAATTTATGGATTCCAGCGCCAGTTTCTTTTTGAATTTGTCAGTGCGCCGCCGTCGCTTTTGGAGCGGACGGAGTCGCTGGAACAACTGCGCGCGTTGGAGAACGGCGCGCGCATTCGCGTGGTGCTGACCCGCGAGACCTCGCCCGGCGTAGATACCCCCGAACAGGCGGCGGCGATTGAAAACCTTTTACAACCTCAAACCTAATTACTACTACTCTCGTGAAATACATTTTCGTCACCGGCGGCGTCGTCAGTTCCTTGGGCAAAGGACTTGCCGCTGCCTCGCTCGGCACTTTGCTGGAGCACCGCGGACTCAAAGTCATTCTGCAAAAATTCGACCCCTATTTGAACATCGATCCGGGCACGATGAACCCGTTCGAACATGGCGAAGTGTATGTGCTAGACGATGGCGCGGAGACGGACCTTGACCTTGGTCACTATGAGCGTTTCACGAGCACGAATTTGTCGCGCTTGAACAACCTGACAAGCGGTCGGGTTTATGAAAGTGTGCTGGCGAAGGAACGTCGCGGGGCCTATCTGGGTCACACGGTGCAGGTGATTCCGCACGTGACGAATGAGATCAAGGACCGGATTCGTCAGGTGGCGCGTGAGATGCGTCCAGATGTGATCATTACTGAGATCGGCGGAACGGTGGGTGACATTGAAGGCTTGCCGTTCTTGGAGGCGATCCGTCAGTTTGGCCAAGAGGTTGGGCGCGACAATGCGTTGTTCATTCACGTGACGTTGGTGCCGTATATCAAGGCGGCGGGGGAGTTAAAGACGAAACCGACGCAGCAGAGCATTGCGAAACTGCGGGAGATCGGGATTTTTCCTGGGGTGATCATCTGTCGTGCCGAGCGTCCGGTTGAGCAGGATGTGCGCGACAAGATTGCGTTGTTTTGCAACGTGGCCCCGGAGAATGTGATCGAGTGTGCGGACGTCAAACACACGATTTATGAGGTTCCATTGAAGTTACATGAGGAGAAGTTGGATGATCTGGCTTGTAACTTGTTGAAGATTGAAGCGCCGCAGCCGGACTTATCCCGCTGGCGTAAGTTTGTGCAGCATATCATTAGTCCGAGCCGGCACGTGCGGGTGGCGGTGGTGGGCAAATACATTGAGTTGCAGGATGCTTACAAGAGTATTTATGAAGCGATCATTCATGCCGGGGCAGCCCATGATGCGCGGGTGGAAGTGGTGAGGATTGATGCGGAAGAAATCGAGAAGGCGGGCGCTGCGGCACATCTGACGGGATTGCAGGGAATCTTGGTTCCTGGTGGATTTGGTGATCGCGGAACGGAAGGCAAGATCAAGGCGTGTCAGTATGCGCGTGAGAACAAGATTCCTTACTTCGGGATCTGTTTGGGCATGCAAATCGCGGTGATTGAGTTTGCACGGAATGTGGTGGGTTGGACGGATGCAAACAGCACCGAGTTCAACAAGAACACGGCGCATCCGGTGATTAGCTTGTTGGAAGAGCAGAAGCATGTGACGCAGAAGGGCGGCTCAATGCGGCTTGGGACTTGGGTAACTGATTTGGTGCCGGGGACCAAGGCGTTTGATTTGTATCATAGCGCGACGATTACCGAGCGACATCGTCATCGGTATGAGTTCAACTCCGAGTTCAAGGAAGAGCTGGAAGGCGCTGGACTGGTGATCAGCGGCAGTTCACCAGATGGTTTGCTGGCGGAGATGGTGGAGTTGAATGACCATCCGTTTTTTGTGGCGTGCCAGTTCCATCCCGAGTTTTTGTCGAAGCCAAATCATCCGCATCCGATTTTTTACGGGTTCGTGAAGGCAGCGATGAACCAGCAGGTGGTTTGAGGAACGGGGGGAGTTGAGGGGTTTTGCGATGGAGTTCTCGGCATTGTGCCGAGAACGATGTGCAAGTTGGGAATCTGCCGGGCGATTCGTGTGCGACCTGCCCGAGGGCTGGTATCCGAATTTAGTTGCCACGCTTGCGACGCAGAAGCGTCAACATGCCGACGATGCCGACCAGGAGGGCGCTGGATGGTTCGGGGACTGCTGTGACGTTGATCAGACCAATGGCGACTTGAGCGAATTCATTTTGAGGGTCCGTCGTGGAAACGCCGAGAGCCTGGGCTGCGACAAGGGTGGAGGATATCTCGAGGTTGTCCCAAAAATTAAACATGGAGAAGGTTTCGTCAGTCGCCGTAAAGGTGTAGGAGGCGGTGTTCCAGGTGATGGCCTGGCCTGCGCCATCCGACCAACCCACGACTCCCACTCCAGCCTCGGGGCCTGCGAGAGTTTGAAATGAAATATCGTAGATGCCACCGACCTCGAAGTCGTAGACAAGTCCGAGAACGCTTCTTTGGGTGCTGCTGAAGTTGCCCACCAGGTAGTCAACAGTGTAGGTCAGCCCGGCGGTGAGGCCAGAGAAGGTGAGGAAATCGCCGCCATCGCCATCGCCCAGGTAATATTCACCCGCGAAGAATGATTGGTAGACATTGGAAACGACGAAACCATCTCCTAGTGTGTTGATTCCGTAGCCGAGTGCGGCAGCTTCCAGATTGGTGTAATATCTTGAGGTGTCTGAGTTGTCTTGTGTTGCGAAATTTTGAAGACCGGAAACGGTGACCGCATGGACGGGGTTGAAGAGGGGAGCTGCCAGCAAGAGGATGGCGACAACGGCGGGGGATGGGATGGATTTCATGTTAATTGTGTCTGTTCCTTGCTGAAGGTCTCAACTGTCCGCCGAATGTGGACATAGCTCCAAAGACCTCACTTATGATGGAGACTAATGAGATTTCCTGACCAAGCAATTATTTGTATCCAGAATCGTGCCACCTGCTCTCTTCAAGTCGTTGAGCAGCACTACTTTAGATGTGAAGAGGTCCTATGCTCATCAAGGGCATAAGTTGCACTAATGATTAAGTCAGAAGGGAAAGGACACAGGCTAAGGAAATGAAAGGAGAAAAGTCGCATTCTCCATTTTCAGTCACAACTGCTACTTGGCGGTTTCGCCGCCGCCGGTTTCGAGTGGGATGAAGTCATTTACCTGCCAGACGGCAGGTTGACCTTTGCGCTGTAGGGCGAGCCAGTTGAGGGCGGCTTGATGGATGAGTTCGTGGGCGCCTTCGAAGATGGTGATGCGGGTGTTTTGATGTTGGCTGACAAACTTGGGTTGCCACGGTCCGTAGACGGGATCAGGAGCCGCAGGTTTCCATGTGGGAGGGAGGGATTGTGTCTCGTAATAGGAAGCGATGTCGGCTTCCCTTAATTGGGGACCGGACTTGCCGATCACGGCGTTGTAGGCGTTGAGGGAATGGGTGAAGGGGACGCTGCCGAGTCGGCCATCGTGGATGCCGTGGGCGATGTCGAGGGGGACAGACTGAGCTTGGTGCAGCCAAGTGATGGGTGAGCGTTTCAGGGCGGCGGATTTGCGGACTTCGTCGGTGGCTGGTGATCCGCCTAGGGCGGCTTCGATGTCGAGGGCATACTTGCCGGGTTTGCTGCTGCGGGTGTGGAAGCTGTGCCAGGCGTTGATGTCGCTGATGCCACACCAGGCGCTGACACCGGCCCAGATTTCAGGATGGCGTCCGGCCATGAGCTGGGACATGTGGGCCCCGCCGCTGCCGCCAATGAGGTAGATGCGGTCGTGGTCGATGCCGGTTTGTTGTTTGGCCCAAGCAACGGCTTCGACGATGTCTTGAACGGCGCGGTCGGAGCCCATGGCTTCGGGGGTGTTGTTGGGACCACGGAAGTGGGGATGGATGAAGGCCCAACCTTGGGCGATGCACCATTCGGCAAAGATGGAGTCGCCGCCAGCGGAGGCGTAGGTGCTGCTCCAGGTGTGAAGGCCCACCAGGAGAGGTTTTTTTGTGGTGGAAGCGGGTGCATACCACATGGCGGGTTGCAGAGTGTTGTCGCTGCTGGGGATTTCGACTTTGCTGATTTCGGCGGGCCAGGTCCGTTGGGCAAGGTTTCGTTTGATGAGTGGCGATTGCGCGTGGAGATGCTCGCAGGCGACAATTAGCAGGAGGACGAGTGTGATGGAGCGGCTCAACATGGCGGTAGTTTGGATGGAGGCGGGGGTCGATGTCAACCGATGGAATGCGTTGCGGACTGGAAGAAGTTGACGCAAGATTCGTTCGGTAGTCACATCGCGAAAGGTTTTTACCTGAATCCCTCACTCCTATGAATCTCGAGATTTCCCGTCAGACTTTCACCGCTGAAGATGGTGAGACCTTGCAATACAAAAGCTGGTTGCCGCACAGCGGGTTCAAGCAGTCGATGGTGCTGTTGCATCGGGGGCATGAACATGCGGATCGATGGGATGAAGTGGTGCCGGGATTGGCATTGGAGGAGACTGCGATTTTCGCGTGGGAGGCTCGGGGGCATGGTCAGTCGCCGGGCAAACGAGGGCATGCAAACGGGTTCATGGCTTATGTGCGGGATCTGGAGTCGTTCATGCTGCATTTGCAGACGACGTATGGTGTGGAGCGCGAGCGGGTTGCTTTGATCGCGCACAGTGTGGGCGCAGTGGTGGCGGCGACCTGGGTGCATGACTACGCGCCACCATTGGCGGCATTGGTTTTGGCGACACCGGCGTTTGAAGTGAATTTGATGGTGCCGGGGGCGCTGACGGGGATTCGATTGATGCAGAAGGTGAAGCCGGACAGTGTCATCAAAAGTTATGTGCGCGGACATTGGCTGACTCGTGATTTGGAGCAGCAAAAGATTTATGATGCGGATACGTCGATCTCCAAAGATATCTCGGCGCGGGTGTTGGTGGATTTGTTTGATACGGCCAAGCGGGTGGTGGATGACGCGGCGGTGATGGAGACGCCGATGATGTTGTTGTCGGCGGGGGATGATCAGGTGGTGTTGAATTCGGCATTGAGCCGTTTTCTTTTCAACTATGGAGGGGACTGCACTAAGCACGTGCATTTGCCAGGGGCACGGCATGCGATTTTTCATGATGTGTGTCGGAATGAGGTGGTGAGTGCGGTGCGGGAATTTGTCGCGGAGAAGTTTGCTGAGGAACGGGTAATGGGAGTGGCGGTGGAGAACCGGTTCACGAGGAGCGAGTATGAGGAGTTGCAGAAGCCGTTGAAGCCGGTTTCGTTGAAGGCGGCGAACTATGAGTTCCAGAAGGGCAGCATGCAGACACTTGGCAAGCTGAGCAAGGGAATCAAACTCGGTTGGGAGGTGGGTTTTGATTCGGGGCAATCGCTGGATTATGTTTATGAAAACAAGGCTCAGGGAGTTGGCCCGATCGGTAAGTTGATCGATCGAGGTTATCTCGATGCGATTGGTTGGAAGGGGATTCGTCAACGTCGGGGCATGATGCGGAAGGGATTGGATATGGCCTTGGAGAAGACGGCGGAAGCGGGGTTGCCGAGGACGCTGGTGGACATCGCGGGTGGCGGTGGACGTTATCTGATGGATGTGCTGAAGGAGCGCACGGATGGGTTGCAGGTGTTGTGTCGCGATTGGAGTGAGGGGGCGCTTGAGGTGGGGCGGTCGACGGCGAAGGAGTGGGGATTGGAGGAGCGGATTCGCTTTGAGAAAGGGGATGCGTTTGATGAGGAGTCGCTGGCGCAGATCCAGCCTGCGCCTGCGGTGGCGGTGGTGTCAGGGTTGTATGAGTTGTTTCCGAGCAATGAGTTGTTGCAGCGTTCGTTGCGAGGGTTGAATCGGGCGGTGCCGGTGGGGGGATGGCTTGTTTATACGAATCAGCCGTGGCATCCACAGGTGGAAATGATTGCGCGCGTGTTAGTGAATCGTGATGGCAAACCGTGGATCATGCGTCGTCGTCCGCAGGGGGAGATGGATGCCTTGGTGAGTGATGCGGGATTTGAAAAGGTCACGCAGTGGACGGATGATTTTGGCATCTTCACGGTGGCGGTGGCGAAGAAGGTGGGGTGATGATATTGATATGGAAGCGTTGCCGAAAGAGAAGGGGGTGTTCTGGCGTGCGACGGTGACTTCGGCGTTGCTGGGCGCGTGGTTCTTTCTTGTTTATGGGACCTGCAACTGGATCACGTCGAAGCGGGAGGATGTGGGAACGTGGTATTTTGAGTGGGAGAAGTTGATCCCGTTTGTTCCGGAGTTTGTGGTGCCTTATTATTCGCTCGACTTGTTTTTTGTCGGGGCGTTTTTTCTTTGTCGGTCGCGCAGAGAGATGTGGACGTTGTCGAAGCGGGTGTTTGTGGTGATTGTGGCTTCGGGGATTTGTTTTTTGTTGTTTCCTTTGCAGCTGGGAATGGATCGTCCGATGCCGGATGGAGGATGGACGGTGCCGTTGTTCAAGTTATTGCATGCGCAGGATTTGCCTTATAATTTGGCACCATCGTTGCATATCAGTTTGCGGTCGATTTTCTGGGTGACTTATGGTCGGCACTTACGGGGTTGGGTGAGGTCGGTAACGAAGATATGGTTCATTTTGATTGGGGTCTCGACCTTGTTGGTTTGGCAGCATCATTTCATGGATGTGGTGACGGGATTCTTGATGGGTTGGTTGGTGATGGCGCTGATCCCGGATCGGGAGACACAGCCGGGTCCGCTGGGTTGGATGGGCAAGGTGACGCCGAGGCATCGTCAACTGGCGGGTCGGTATGGTCTTGCGGGGTTGCTGTTTGGATTGCTGGCGTTGCCGGGTGGGGCGTTTCTATGGTTTGGGTGGCCAGCGATTGCGTTGGGCGTGGTGGGGTTGAGTTATGCCACGGCGAATCCGCGTTGGATGCAGAAAAGTTCGGGGACATTGAGTCCGGCGTCGGAGTGGATGTTATTGCCGATGATGTTGGTCACGCAAGGTTGGCAGCGTCGTTGGATGAAGCGTGAGATGGGGTCGGGGGAGGTGGATGAGAATGTTTGGTTTGGGCGTCGGCCTGACGGCAAAAGGGCGGAGCATTTGTTGAAAGCGGGTTGTGTGGCGGTGCTGGATTTGACGGCGGAGTTTAATGCGCCGGTGCGGTTGCGGGAGAGGGTGGTGTATCGGAATCTGGGGTGGCTTGATCTGACGCATCCGAGTGTGGAGGATTTAAAAGAGGCGGTGGCGTTTATTGAGGAGCAGAGGGATCGTGGGATGGTTTATGTGCATTGCCAGTTGGGCTTGATGCGCAGTGCGAGTGTGGCAGCAGCATGGTTGATTCACTCGGGTGAAGTGGCCAGTGTGGAGGAGGCGGTGGGGCGGATCAGGGAGTTGGAGCCGATGGCGGTGTTGCATGGGGATGCGCTGGACGCGCTTGAGCAACTGCATCGAGAGAAGGCGGACAAAAGCTGAGAAACTTTGGGTTTCATCATCTTCTCATCATGTTGGTGTGGGAGGTTGGGGGCGTGATCAATGATGATTCACGAAAACAAAAACTCTAAAAACTACCAACTTGAAGACCATGAAAACGAAATTCCAATATCCCTTTCTTGCTGTGTCCTTGACCGTGTTGACTGCTGCCTTTGCGGGCACAGCCTGGGCGGATGATGACGATTTGAAACTGAGCCAAACTCCTGAGGCGGTGCAGGCGACGGTGCGGGACAATCTGCGCGGTGGCAAGGTGGATGACATTGATCGCGTCCAACTTGAGGGCCGCACGATGTATAAGGTGGAGGTGGATCTTCCTGATCGGAAGGGGGGCGATGACGATGATCTGAAGCTTTACATTGATGCGGATGGGAAGCTGCTGAAGTCGCGTGAAGACATGGCGTTCAGTGCGTTGCCTGCAGCGGTGCAAACAGCGGCTCGAAACCAGGGTGGCGAGATCGAAGATGTGGAGCGGGTGTCGGCTAACGGAACCGTGTCCTATGAGGTGGAGTTCGATGATCCTGATTTGACCATCGTGTTCTCGGAGAGCGGCGAGGTGATGAGCCGCAAGTCGGATGATTGAGACCACTTAAGGCTTCGAATCCGTATCCGCTAGTCCGTATTCTTAACCTTAACGAGTGACTGATTGTGCGAGTGCTATTGATTGAAGATTCACGTCGAATTCGCACCACCGTGGCCAAGGCGCTTAGTCGTCTTGGCCATGCGGTGGATGAGGCCGCAGATGGAGAGGAAGGGGAGGAGTTTGCCACGGTGAATGAATATGATGTGGTGGTGCTGGACTTGATGTTGCCAGGTCAGCACGGGCTGATGCTGTTGGAAAAATGGCGCAAGGCGGGGAATGATACGCCGGTGTTGTTGTTGACGGCGATGGATGGGATTGAGGATCGGGTGCGGGGATTGGAGATGGGGGCGGATGATTATTTGGTGAAGCCTTTTGCGATTGCGGAGCTGGCGGCGCGGCTGGAGGTCTTGGTGCGTCGGAAGTTTGGGAGGGCGGAATCGGTGGTGAAGATTGGACCGCTGGAGGTCAATTTTGTGGCGAAGCAGGTGATGCGTGATGGGGAGTCGATTGTATTGACGGCGCGCGAGTTTGCGTTGTTTGAGTGTCTGGCAAAGAGGCCGGGGCAGGTATTGAGCAGGGAACAGATTGAGGCGCAATTGTATTCGGAATCGGACAGTCCGTTGAGCAATGCGGTGGATGCGGCGGTGTATGCGCTTCGACGGAAGTTGAGTCCGAATGGAGCGGCGAATTTGATTCACACACGGCGTGGACTGGGGTATGTGCTGGAGCCATGAAGTCGATTAGAGGTCAGCTGACATTTGCCCTTTGTCTGCTGGCAGCAGTGTTGCTGCCGTTGGCGGGGCTGGCGATTTATTGGACGGAGCGAGGGTTGTTGCTGGCGCAGTTTGATGAGTCTTTGAAGGCGAGGGCCGAGGTGTTGATCTCGGGGATTGAGGTGGATGATGGGGAACTGGAAATGGATTCGGAGTTGGAGGAGTTTGTGGGAATTGGATCGGGGGTGGGCAGTGATGTGTTTGCCGTTTTTGATTCGTCGGGAAGGGTGTTGTTGAGTTCGGGGAGCGGGACGCGCAAAGCGCAGTGGGAGGTGCCGTCGAATGTGGGAGAGGGCGGAGTTTATCAGTTTTTTAAGCTGGCCGATGGTCGGGAGATGCGGGGCATGTGGCGGACTTTTTTGCCGGAAGATGAGGATGGAGAGATGGGGATGATGGTGTTGCTGGTGGCGAGTCCGGGCGCGGCATTGGTGGGAACGTTGGGAACACTGGCAACGGTGATGACGGTGAGCGGAGGGGTGGGTTTGCTGGTGGCGGTGCTGGTGTTGCAGATGGTGTTGAAGCGAGGGTTTCGATCGCTGGAGAGGATGGGGACGAAGGTGCAGCAGATGAAGGTGGGTCAACCGGGACAGCAGTTGGATTTGGAGCCGTTGCCAGTGGAGTTGCGGGGAATGGGGGCGAAGGTGAATGAGTTGTTGGAGAGGGTGGAGGTTTCGTTGGCGAGGGAGCGGAGGTTTAGCAGTCATGCGGCGCATGAGTTGCGGACGCCGCTGGCGGAGTTGCGGGCGATGGGGGAATTGATCGCGACTTGGCCGGAGGAGCGCACGAAGGAGCGAAGTGAGGAGATGATGGAGGTGGTGCGGGAGATGGAGGTGTTGTTGGACAAGTTGTCGTTGCTGGCGAGGGCGGATGCGGGGGCGCAGTCGGTGAAGATTGAGCGGGTGAATTTGCGGGAGTTGGTGGAATCGACGGTGGACCGGCATCGTGCGAAGGCGGAGCAGCGAAAGTTGTTGATGAAGATGGAGTGGCAGGACGAGGAGATGGAGACGGATGCGGTTTTGTATGGGGCGATCCTTAATAATTTGGTGGGAAATGCGGTGAGCCATGCACCGATGGGTTCGGCGGTGAGCATTGAGGTTTCGGCGGAGAGGTTGGTGGTGGGCAATCCGGCACCAGCGTTGATGGAAACGGATCTCTCGATGTTGTTTGAGCGGTTTTGGAGGAAGAACACGGCGCGCACCGATGGAGCGCATTCGGGGTTGGGGTTGTCGATTGTAAAGGCGTGTGCGGAGTTGTTGGGCGGGAGATGTGAAGCGGTGTTGGAGGAAGGTGGGGATTTGAAATTGATGGTGAGGTGGAAGAATGGAAATGAAAAAGGCAGGTCTTGAGGACAAGACCTGCCCTAGGTGATGGGGTGCTGGACGAGTTAGGCGAGTTTTTTGGCGATGAGGTTGTCGATGGAGGCTTTGCCTGCGCCTTGGATCATGATGATGATGGCGAGGCCGATGGCGAGGAGGTGGTATTCGTAACCTTCGCCCGCCTGGTTGCCCATCCAGTTCATGAAGAAGCCGTTGGCGGTGTGGCCCATGAACATGGCGACCAGCATGGTGAAGCCGACGCCGAACGCGGCGACGCGGGTGAGGGCTCCGACGATGAGGCCGAGGGCACCGAAGAATTCAGCGAAGATGGCAAGGAAGGCGAAGACGGCGGGGATGCCCAAGTTACCGGTGAAGTAGCCCATGGTGCCGCTAAAGCCGTTGCCGCCCCACCAGCCAAGGAGTTTTTGGGCGCCGTGGGGAAACATGACGACACCAAGGGTGACGCGGGCGATTAGGGGGGCGATGCTGTTGTTGGTTTTGAAGAGTAGTGAGTTCATGGTGAGGTTCTTGGTTCTTGGTTCTTGGTTCTTGGTGGTGGAGTGGCGTGATGGCGTTGCCATCGGGGAGGCGGGCTGGAGACCGCCCCTCCTTGGGGGGATAACCGGAGTTAGGCGCTGAGTTTGGAGGCGATGGTGGCGACATGTTTGCCTTGAAATTTTGCCAATGAGAGTTCCTTGGCGCTGGGTTGGCGGGAGCCGTCGGCTCCGGCGATGGTGCCGGCACCCCAGGGGGAGCCGCCTTTGACTTCGCTGATGTCAGCGAGTTCTGGGGCGGCGTAGGGAAGTCCGACGTAGACCATGCCGTGGTGCATGAGGGTGGTGACGAAGCTCATGATGGTGCTTTCATTGCCGCCGCCGGTGCCGGTGCTGACAAAGACGCTGCCGACCTTGCCAACGAGGGCACCTTGCATCCAGAGGCTGCCGGTTTGGTCGAGGAAGTTACGCATTTGGGCGGCCATGTTGCCGAAGCGGGTGGGGGTGCCGAAGATGATGGCGTCGTATTCGCCGAGTTCTTTCGGAGAGGCCTCGGGGGCGGCTTGGTCGAGCTTGGCTCCGTATTGTTTGGCGACATCAGGCGGCATGGTTTCGGGAACGCGTTTGATGATGACTTCGGTGCCTTCAACTTCGCGGGCGCCTTCTGCGATGGCGCTGGCGAGGGTTTCAACGTGGCCGTAGGTGGAGTAGTAGAGGACGAGTATTTTGCTCATGGTAGTGTTGGTTGAATTTACGATTTATGATTTATGATTTATGGTTTGAAATTAGGCTAAGTCGAAGAGGAGGATTTGGGAGGGTTGGGTGGACTTGATATGAAGGGTGTGTTGGTAGTCGATGGCGGCGGCGTCGCCTTCGCGGAGGGTGGTGTGATCGTCCAGGGTTACTTCACCTTCGGCGATGTGGAGCCAGGCGTGGCGATTGGGGTTGATGGTGTGGGTAATGGTTTGTTCGGGGTCGAGTTTGGCGAACCAGAGGTCGGCGTCTTGATGGATGGGAATTGAGTTTTCGCGGCCGGTTTTGCTGGCGACGAGATGGAAGGTGCCGGTAGGGGCTTCGGCGAAGGATTTTTCGGCGTAACGTGGGGTGACGCCGTGTTGGTCGGGAAGGATCCAGATTTGCAGGAGGCGGGTGGCTTCTTCGTGGGAGGGGTTGAATTCGCTGTGGCGCACGCCGCTGCCGGCGGACATGTATTGGAACTCACCGGCTTTGATGGTGCGACCGTTGCCCATGGAGTCTTTGTGGGCGAGCTGGCCGCTGAGGATGTAGCTGATGATTTCCATGTCCTTGTGAGGATGGGTGGCGAAACCGCGGGCGGGCATGACGAGGTCGTCGTTGATAACACGGAGGCTGCGATAGCCCATTTGATGGGGATTGTGGTATTCGCCGAAGCTGAAGGTGTGATAAGTGTCGAGCCAACCGTGGCTGGCGTGGCCGCGTTCGTTGGAGCGAAGGATTTGTGGTTTCATGGTGGGTTAAGATTGGAGCAGGAAGTTTTGTCCGTGAAATATCGAGTTGGTTGGCTGAGGCTAAGTTTTAGGCATGCTTGGGATGGGAGGGATTAACCACGAATGGCACGAATTGACACGAATGTTGAGGGGAGTATGAGAAGTGAAAATTTGGAGAAGTAGATTCGTGTTCATTGGTGTCCATTCGTGGTTTGATTACAATCTGCTTGGGCTGCTCAAGCTTTCGCGACCGTGGGGTTGGGTGAAGTCGAGGATGGGGCCGAGGGGGACGACTTGGGTGGGGTTGATGTCGTGGTGGGTGAAGTAGTAATGGCGCTTGATGTGATCGATGTTGACGGTGTCGGCGATGCCGGGTTGTTGATAGAGATCGAGGAGATAGGCGTTGAGGTTGGGGTAGTCGATGATGCGCTTGAGGTTGCATTTGAAGTGGCCGTGATAGACGGCGTCGAAGCGGACGAGGGTGCAGAAGAGACGCCAGTCGGCTTCAACGATGCGGTTGCCGAAAAGATAACGGCTGGTGGTGAGGCGGGTTTCGAGTTGGTCGAGGGCGTTGAAAAGTTCGCGGACGGGTTTTTCGTAGCTGGATTGCGTGGAGGCGAAGCCTGCTTTGTAGACGCCGTTGTTGATGTGTTGGTAGATGAAGTCGGCGAGTTCGGTGTGGGCGGGTTCGAGGTCGGAGGGGAAGAGGTCGAGGGGGTTGGCTCCGACATTGGCGAAGGCGGTGTTGAACATTTGGCAGATGTCGTCTTCGGAATTGTTGAGGATGGTGTTGGCGACTTTGTCCCATAGGACGGGGACAGTGACGCGGCCGTTGAAATGAGGATCGCTGGCGTGGTAGGCTTCGCTGAGGTATTGGAAGAGATTGATGGGATCGGTGGTGTAACCGTCGCCTTCGCGGAAGGCCCAGCCACGGTGGTCGCGAATGGGGTCGATGACGGACATGCTGACGATGTCTTGGAGACCTTTGAGGTTGCGGACGATGAGGGCGCGGCTGGCCCAGGGGCAGGCGAGGGAAACGTAGAGATGATAGCGTCCGGCGACGGCGGGATGGGGGGCGTTGGGGTCGGGGCTGATGAAGTTGCGGAAGGCGTCATCCTGGCGTTCGAAACTGCCGTCGGTGGATTGTTCTTGAGGGAATTGGGCGATTGGGTTCATGGCTAACGTTGGCCCAAGAAGGTGAGGTTGCCCAATATCATGTTCCTTGCCTTAGTATAACTTGAGGGTATGCTCGGCGGCGTGGAACTGCGTCACCTTCGATATTTTGTTGCTGTTGCTGAGGAAGAGAATGTGTCGCGTGCGGCGCTGAGGTTGCATTTGTCGCAGCCGGCATTGAGCCGGCAGATTGGAGATATGGAGAAGGAGATGGGGTTTGCGCTTTTGGAGCGTGGGGCGAAGTCGGTGCGTTTGACGGATGCGGGTCGAGTTTTTCTGAAGGAGGCGTGTGTGGTGTTGAAGCGGTTGGAGGAGGGGGTGGAGAAGGCGCGGGCGGTGGCGACGGGTGGGAAGGGGGAGTTGCACATTGGCTATGCGCCTTCGTTGACGCCGCAGATTTTGCCGAGGACGATGCGGGCTTATCAGGCGGAGCGTGAGCAGCGGGGGATCAAGGTGTTGTTGCATGATTTGTCGACGGAGGAGATGCTGACGAAATTGCGTGATGGGTCGCTGCATCTGGCGATGATGGTGAGGCCGCCGAAGTCGGCGATGCGGGGGTTGTGTTATGAGGAGTTGTTGTTGTCGCCGATGTGCATGGCGGTGCATCCAGAGCATGCGCTGGCGAAGAAGAAATCGGTGACGGTGGCGCAGGTGGTGAAGGAGCCGATCATTGGTTATGACCGGCTGGAGTATCCGGGATATTATGAGGAGTTGGGGGCGATTTTTGCGTCGACGAAGATGAAGCTGAATGTGGTGGAAGAGCATGACAGCGCGACGAGTTTGATCGCTGCGGTGGAGGCGGGTGGCGGGGTGGCGGTGGTGCCGGGGACGTTGTCGTGCATTTCGGGATCAAGGTTGAAGTTGATTCCGATTGAGCCGGCGCCGGAGCCGTTGAGCATCGGGGCGACCTGGACGAAGGAGGGACTTATACCTTCGGCGAACCGGTTTTTGCAGTTGGCGATTGAGTTGTCGGTGAATGTGAAACCGGTTTAAGACGATGAATGTTGTGAGATGGTCAGGTTTGATGTTGGTGGTGCTGATGGTTGGCTGTCAGACGCTCGGAGAGCCGGTCGATGGTGATGATGTGGTGAGGGATGCAAAGGTAAGTTATGAGGCTTGGCGCGCGATGCCGAATGATGGGCGGTTGAGGGAGCGGCATGAGGTGGCGTTGGAGAGGTTGTTGGGGTGGGTTGGGGATGTGCCCGCTGGATCGCGTGTTGCGGTGATGGGTGAGCGAGGGTTGACTTATGAGATTGAGAGTAAGGAGGTGTGGGAGGAGTTTGTATTGGCGCGGAAGGTGGATCGGAAGAGGGTTGAGAACTGGCATGGGCGGTCGGGGGTGGGCGTGCCGGTGGTGGCCTTGCGGAAGAATGAAGGGGTTTGGCCGCTGGATTCGTTGCGACCGCCGGAGGGCATTTCGACTTCGTTGACGGCGGTGTTAACGAGGTTGGATGATGGGGGGTATTTGCTGAAGATGTTGGATCCGATGGAGCACGCGACGGTGAAGGTGGGGGATGAGATGTTGCCTTTGGCGGCGGATTTTAGTGCGTCGATCGCGATCTTGTTGAAGGAGGCGGAGGCGTTGAGGAAGTCGGGGAGGAGCGGGATGTTGAAGCCGGGGTTGAGTGCGCGGAAGGAGAAGCTCTATTTGATGCAGCCTTATGATGCGAAGAAGATTCCGCTGGTGATGGTGCATGGGTTGCAGTCGACCCCAGTGGCGTTTGGAAATTTGACCAATGATGTGCTGGCGGATCCGCGGTTGTATGAGCGGTATCAGGTTTGGCATTATCATTATCCGACGGGGATGCCGGTGTTGCAGAATGCGGCGGTGTTTCGTCGGGGGCTGGATGAGACGTTGAAGTTGATTGATCCGGGGGGGGATGATTTTGCGACAAATCATCTGGTGGTGATCGGGCACAGCATGGGGGGGATTTTAACGCACACGCTGACTTGCGATTCGGGGTATGTGATCTGGGACAAGGTGATGCGGTCGAGGCCGGATCGGTTTGTGTGTCAGCCGGCGTTTCGGGAGAGGCTGGAGCCGATCTTTTTGTTCAAGCGTGACCGGAGGGTGAAGCGGGTGGTGTTTGTGGCGGTGCCGCATCGGGGGAGCGGGTATGCGGACAACTGGATTGGGGATTTAGGGCAGCGATTGTTCCGCGGGGATGAGGCGTTTCACTCGGTGTTTCATGAGTTGGTGAAACATCATCGCGAGGACGTGCATCCATTTTTGCTGAAGCTGGTGGATGCGGGGAAGGTGAGTTCGATCAGGACCTTGTCGGGTCGGAGTCCGGCGTTGGTGGCGCTGGCGGGGATCAAGCCGGAAGTGCCGTTTCACAACATCATGGGGCAGAAGAAGGAGGGGCCGGTGGAGGAGGGGAGCGATGGGATTGTGCCGTATGCGAGCAGTCGGATGGAGGGGGCGGAGTCGGAGTTGATTGTGAGGTCGGGTCACAATGCGTTCCGTCATCCGGAGGCGGTGAAGGAGATCAAACGGATCTTAAAAATGCACGTGGGTCGTTAGCCCATTGGGATCGTTAAGAGTTGCGTTTGCGGCGCAACAGGACGAGGGCGAGACCGCTGAGGAGCAGCAGGCTGCGGGAGGGTTCGGGGATCATGAGAACGACGTCGCGTCCGCTGGCTCCGCCGAAGTAGGAGAGGGTGTAGTTGGAGGTGACGCCGCCGAAGTCGAGGGCGAAGACATGGCCTTCAGCAAAACCGTTGAAGGTGCCGGTGATGGCGTTGGTGCCCTCGTTGTGGATGAGGGTGAAAGTGTTGAGCGGGCCGACGGAGGAGCCGAAAGTGTTGAGGGCGAGAGTGCCGTCGAGGGAGACATCGCCGAATACGAACATGGTGTCGGCTCCCGAGTCGAGGCTGAGGTCGAAGCTCAGGGTGGCGAGGTCGCCCTGAGTATAGTTGCCGTAGACGGTAGTGGTGCCGATGGTCGTGCCTGCGCCGAGGCCGTGGGCGAGGGTGCCGGTGCCGGTGTTGTTAAGGTTGAAGTTGCGGGTGGTGTCGCCGAATTGGGTGACTTTGAGAAGTCCGCTGTTGAAGTTGAAGGCGGCGATGCCGGCTCCGCGGGCGATGGATTGGGTGCGCAGTTCGCCGCCGTTCATGTTGATGGTGCCAGTGGTGTTGAGAGGGTTGGTGCCGGTGGAATTGGCGAGTAGGATGCTGTTCGCGGTGATGAGTCCGGTTCCGAAGGTTAGCAGTCCTTTGCCGCTGCCGCCGCCTCCAGAGTTGTAGTTGCCGATGATGACCTCATCGAGCGTGGCGTTGATGGTGCCGCCGGTGAGGTTGAGTTCGCTCAAGGTGGGGTTGGTGCCGGTGCTGGGACTGAGGTTGTTGCCGATGTAAAGGTCGGCGGCGGCGGTGGATTTGCCACCGAGGGTGAGGGTGCCTCCCGCGGCGATGCTGACCATGCCACGGGCTTTGTCTTTGCCGACGAAGAAGGTGTCGGTGGAGATGGTGTTGTTTTGACCGAGCACCATGGTTCCCAAGGTGGAACCAGTGGTGCCGCCATCCACCTGGCCGAGGCGGACCATGTCGGCGGTGATGCTGTTGAGTCCGGAGGTGGAGAGGTTGAGGGTTCCCAGGACGGTGGCGTTGGAGGAGCCTGCGGTGACGTGGGCGATGTCGAGGAGGCCGACGTTGATGGTGACGCTGCTGGCGTTTTGAAGGTTGAGGGTGCCGGTGGTGTTGGGAGCGTCGACGCGCAGTCCGATTTCGAGGTTGTCGGTGCTGCCACTGCCGATGCGAACCGCGCCACTTTGAACGGTGGTGGTTGAGGTGAGGCCGTTGTAGCCGACGCGCATTTTGTCGACTGAAACTCCGTTGCTGACGGTGGCGGTGCCGCCGTCGAGAAGAAGGGTGCTGGTGCCGCCGCCATCGACGATGCCCTGGGCAACGGTGAGAGTGCCGCCGCGCATCTGGATTTGGCCAGTGGTGTTGAGCGGGTTGACGCCCTCGCTGCGGGCGAGGGTGATGAGGTTGGCGGTCACGGTGCCCGCATCGAAGGTGAGCGAGCCTTTGCCACTTCCAGAGCCGGTAGGGGCCATGACGGTGCCGCCACGAAGGTAGGCTCCGATGAGGACTTCATCCAGGGTGGCGTTGAAGGTGCCGCCGGTGAGGTTGAGGTGACTCAAGGTGGGAGCGGTGCTGGTGTTGGCGCTGAGGTTGGTGCCGATGTTGAGGTCGGTGGCGGTGTTGAGGTTGCCCTGAAGGGTCAGGATGCCACCAGGGGTGATGGTGGCGGTGCCGATGGCCTTGTCGCCGCCGATGGTGAAGGTGTCGACGAAGAAGTTGTTGGTGTTGCCGAGGTTGAGGGTGCCGGTGGTGGCGGGTGAGCTGATGCTGCCTCCGGTGATGAAGCCGAGTCGAAGGGAGTTGGCGCGAACGGTATTGGTGCCGGAAGTGGAAAGGTTGAGGACGCCAGTGACCGCGTTGGCCGTGGAAGTGGCGGTGTCGAGCCAGCCGACGTCGAGGGCTCCGACGTTGATGTTGACGCTGCTGGCGGTGGCAAGGTTGAGGGTTCCGCTGGTGGTGGGAGTGGTGACGGCGGTGTTTTTGTAGCCAATGCGCATGGTGTTGGTGGCTCCGGTGCCAATGTTGACGGGACCGGTGGTGACGGTCGCGGTGGCCGCTTTGCCATCGTAGCCAACGCGCAGATTGTTGGTGGTGAAACCATTGGCGGCGGTGATGGTCCCTTCGTCCCAGTTGGTGTTTTGGGTGGTGAGGGTGTTGGCGAGGGTGAGGGTGCCGGTGCCGGTCTTGTTGACACCCTGGAGGTTGGTGATTTGACCGTCGATCTGCCAGTTGCCGGTGCCTCCGAAGACGACGGTTTGAAGGCTGATGGCGCCGCGATTAAGGGTGGCGTTGGAGGCGAGGGTGGCGGTATTGGCCGAGTTATTGGTGAAGTTGGAGGTGCCGTCGGCACCACCGAGGTTGAGAAGCATGGAGGTGGCTCCACCTCCGATGGTGAGCGGGCCTGCGCCTGAGTCGATGAGGATGCCGGAGCCTCCGGCGAGGCGGAACACGGCGTCGTTGACGGTGGAGTTGATGGTGACGGCGGTGGTTTGGGCGCTGGTGAGGGTGAGGGTGCCGACCCCGCTACCTGCTCCTTCAAAATTGGTGGCGAAGGTGACGTCGTTGAAGGTGCTTTGGCCGTTGAAGGTAATGGGCTCTGCGTTGCCGGGAACGCCCACCGGACTCCAATTGGCGGGGGTTTGGAGGTTGGCGTCCATGCCCATCCACACGGCAGCATGGGCGGTGCTGAGGACTTGGGCGGCAACGATGATGGCCGCCAGAAAGAATCGCGAGAAGGTGACGGAGGGTGCGGTCATGGTTCAGGGAGAGCGCCATGTGAAGGCGCGTGAGGTGTTGCTTGGAAAGTTTAACGATCTGGAGATGGGTTGTCCATCATGGAATTGATGGGGGGCGACGGGTTGGGTTTTGACAAGTGGAAGTTAGGCGGGAAGGTGCGCCAAGCTTTTTGGGATTGCGCGAGGTGCCTGTTATTGAATCCAGTTTTGAGGCGGTGTGGTGCTTGCGGAACGGGCATGTGCAGACGGTTTTGCCGGCGTTGTTACCTGTTGGGACTTCGCTCGGGGTAAAGCGTGAACGGATGGAGTTGATGGACGGGGATTTTGTGGATTTGGATTGGTTGCGAGGTGGGAAAGGGAGGCTGGTCATTTTATCGCATGGGCTGGAGGGGAGTTCGGAGGCGGTTTATATTCGGAAGGTGGCGAGGGTGTTGCTCGCGCGCGGGTGGGATGTCATGGCTTGGAGTTATCGGGGATGCGGCGGTGAAGTGAACCGGTTGAAGAGGTCGTATCACAGCGGGGAGTCGGACGATTTACGACAGGTGGTGGCGCATGCGGCGGGTGGCTACGATGGAGTTGCGTTGGTGGGGTTTAGCTTGGGGGGAAATATCTCGCTGAAGTATCTTGGCGAGGCGGAGCCGCATTCAAAGGTGAAGGCGGCGGTGGCGATTTCGGCTCCGGTGGATCTGGCGGCGAGTGCGCGGGTGCTAGATCAACGAAGGGGGAATCGGATTTACTTGAAGCGGTTTTTGAAATCGTTGATCGCGAAGATCGAGGCGAAGGCGCTCAAGTTTCCCGGAGAGTTTGATACGCTGGGGTTGCGGGACATTCGCAGTTTTCAGGAGTTTGATGATCGGTATACCGCGCCGCTGCATGGGTTTGCGGATGCGGCGGAGTATTGGGCGAAGTCGAGCAGCTTGCAGTTTTTGCACAAGATCAAGGTGCCGACCTTGCTGGTGAATGCGCGGAATGATCCGTTCTTGTCGGATGAGTCTTTTCCGGTCGAGGTAGCGGAGGGGAGCAGGTGGCTGCACCTGGAGGCACCGGCTTCAGGAGGGCATGTGGGGTTTGTGGACCGGCGAGTCGGGACGCGCTGGATGGGACAACGCGTGGTGGAGTTTTTTTGGGCTGCGGACTTCGGTCAGGAGTCTAGCATGGATTGAGCTCCAAGGCGGATTTTTCGTCGGCGTTTTGTTGCCGGGTTTGTTTGGAGAGTTTGGCCAGGGTGGTGCGGAAGATCCACCAGAGGACGGCGCTGAAGATGAGCGAGGCGATGATTTTGCCGCTGCTGGGTTTGTTGATGTTGAAGTAGAGGAGCTGGAAGATGTTGAGAGCAACGATGCCTTTGAGCATCCAGTCGACGTGGATTTTGGCGAGGATGTAGGCGCCGAAAGGGGCCATGAACAAGACGACGGGATAAGCGCAGAGCCAGGTTTGTATTTGATAGGCGCTGAGGTTTTGGTCGACGAAATGGCGGTAGAGGAAACCGAGGATGCTCATGGAGGCCATGATCATGATGCTGAGATGGGTGGCGACCTTTTCCTTCATGCGGAAGCGGGTGACGAGAAGGGTGTAGAGGATGATGTCGGCTCCGGTGCCGAACAGGCTGGCGCACATGCCACCGAGGATGAGGATGAGGACGAGAAGGGCGCGGTTGGTGGTGCCGGGGGCGTGAAGGAAATCGGTGTGGCCACGATGGTCGCTGCGATAGTAGGCGATGGCGAAAGTGGTGATGAGGCTCAAGAACAGGGCCTGGATGATGTAGACCGGGAGCTGCTGGAGCGTGAGCATGCCGAGGACAAACCCGCCGAAGCATACGGGGATGAACCACAGCATGGGTTTATAGGCGCGGAGGTTGTTGGCCTTGTTGGAGAGGATGTAGATGGAGGCGCTGGTCATGCCGACGCTTTGGATCATCAGGCTGAAGTCACGGGCGAGGACGCGGTCGATATTGAGGAACACGCTGAGGAAGGGGAAGGCGACCGCTCCGCCGCCTTCGGGGGTGAGTCCGGCAACAAAGGCGCCGAGGACCATGATGGCGGGGTAATACCAGTTCTCGAAAAGGACCTGCAGGCTGTTGAAGGTGTTGAAGAGGATGATCCAGATGAGGAGCATGCCGATGAACCAGCCAAGGAAAATTTTGCTTTTGAACATGGGTATAGGGAAACAAAATGGATCAGGACGAGGGAGCGGCAAATACCGCTTTTAGCAGGGTTTTATAACAAATGGGCATAAGTCGGGTGGTATGGTTGAGGGGCAGATCGTGGGGTGACGGCTTTACAGAAGCGGGGGTTTGTGGAAAAGAGTGTGCAATGACTCGTCCAAGTGACTTGGTGGCATTGATGCTTGCCTCTCCGATGTTGCCGGAGATGCTGCAGGAGGTAAAGCGTGCCTGGGCGAAGGAACAACGGTTGCGGCAGACATTTTATGCGGACATCACGTCGGAGCATAAGTGGGAGTTTATTCAGGGGGAGGTGATCATGCATTCTCCGGCGAAGAACCGGGAGTTGTTGGCAACGCAGAGGTTGTTTCAATTGATGAATGCATGGTGTGTAGTGAAGCAATTGGGTGAAGTGCGGGTGGAGAAGGCGATGACGAGTTTTCCGCGCAATGATTATGAGCCGGATGTGGTGTTTTTTGGAGTGGCGAAGGCGCTGGTTATTGAGCCAGTTACGTTGCGGTTTCCGGTTCCTGACTTGATTGTTGAGGTGTTGTCGGAGTCGACGGAGGCGCGTGACCGCGGGGTGAAGTTTGAGGATTATGCGCGGCACGGCGTGGGTGAGTATTGGATCGTGGACGCGGAGTTGGAGACGGTGGAGGTTTACCGGTTGGAGGGAGACTGGTATCCGCCGGTGGAGCGGCAGTCGGAGGGGATGGTAGACAGTGAAGTGATCGCAGGTTTCAGCGTGCCGGTGAGGGCGCTGTTTGGGGAGACGGAGAATCTGGCTGCGTTGCGCGGGTTGCTGGAAGGGTGAGGCAGGCGGTGCCGATGAAGCCGAAGATGAGGCAGGTGATCCACAGCAGGCTGGGGTTGTGGCCATAGAGTTGCAGTCCGAGCATGGCGCTGCTGCTGCTGCCGACGCACCAAGCGAGGCTCATGAAGCCGCTGTAGCGACCACGCATTTCGGTGTGGGCGAGGGAGGCGATGTAGGCTTGCTGTCTTGAGAAGGCGAACATTTCTCCAATGGTGAAGATCATCATGACGAGGACGAAAATGCCGAGACTGGTGCCGTCGAAGAAGAACATGAAGGAACTGCCCATGATGGCATAACCGAGTCCGAGGATGAGTCGGGTCGGCAGATGCCGGGTGATGGTGAGAAGGGCGAGTTCCAGCGTGCAGATCATGATGCCGTTGAGGGCCTGGATCCAGCCGTAGTATTGCAGGGAGTGGCCTTGCCGATCGAGGTGCAGCGGGAAGCTGGTGTTGAGCTGCCGGAAGTTGAAGGCGAGGAAAATTTGCGCGACGGCGAGCCAGATGAAGGCGCGGTTGCCGGACATGTGTTTGAGCGCGACGCTCCAGCCGGAATGCTGGCGCGGGGCGGGGATGCCTCGGGGCAGGAAGATCCACGCGATCAATCCGAAGAAGGCGCTGGTAATGGCGTCGCCGATGAACAGCCAGACGAAGTTGTGTTCGGCGAGCCAGCCGGCGACGGCGGGTCCCATACACCAGCCGAGGTTGACGGCGAAGCGCAGGACGGCGTAGGCGTTGATGCGGTGATGGGGCTCGATCAGATCCTGCACCATGGCGCTGCTGGCGGGATTGCCGGATTCGCTGATGAAACCGGTAAGCAGGGAGAGGGTGATCAAGATGGGCAGTGAGTCGGCTTGGGAGAAGCCGAGCATGCAGGCGGCACCGCCAAGCGAGGCCATGGCCATGGTGATGTTTCTGCCGAAGCGGTCAGCGAGCCAGCCACCGATCATGGCGGCGGCGAAACTGCCGACAGAGTAGAGTCCGGCGGCGAAACCAGCGTCGGCCTCAGCGTAACCTTTGCGGGTAACGAACAGCGTGAGGAAAGGTAGCACAAACACGCCGAATTTGTTCACGAAGATGGCTCCGACGAGGATCCAGAAAGCGCGTGGGAAGACGGCGAGACTTTGTCTGAAGGTTGGAGGTGGCAGTGGTGGCGGAGGATGAGGAGGTGGCGATGCAGTTGCGGTCATGGGAGGTAGCTGACTGGTGGTTGTTGGGAGAAGGGGAGGGGAACCAGTGGGAGCTCATGACCTAAAGACAAAAAACCCGCTCACTGGTGGTGGGCGGGATCAGAAACGGGAGGGGTGCTGTTAGATGAAATCAGCGATGAATGTCCGTATGAATCCGCCACAAAGGCCAGACGCGCTCGTCGCGCTTATTAAACGCGGGCGTCTGCTGAGGGTGGCGAGGGCAATAGGAACCGGACATCATGGAATATTTTCGAGATCGACGATAAAAGGGTTTTCGTCAATGAGATTTTTCGAGGGGGTGACGAGGGAGTTGTTCAGGACCTTGTTCGGTAGTAGGTTTTGATCTGAGATCATCTGTGGATATCTGAGTCTATCTGTGTCGAGGTTCTTTTCTTGCTCAGATGACGCAGATGAACTCAGATGGGCTCAGATCATGGTGATGATGTGCTGAGTTAGATTTGTTTAAGTTTCCACTTACCCATGCGGAAGACGAACCAGCTCCAGATGGCGAGGGTGCCGAAGGCGGTGGGGACGGCGATGAAGACGCCGAGGGAGCCCCAGTTGAGGACTTTGGAGAGGAACCAGGCGAGGGGAATTTGGCCGACCCAGAAGCAGAAAAAGTTGAGTCGGGTGGGGGTCCAGGTGTCGCCTGCGCCGTTGAAGGCTCCTTCGAGACACATGCCGGCAGCGTAGAGGGGGAAGCCGAGGCTGACGATCCACAGGGCCTGGACGGCGTAGGCTTTGACTTCGGGATCGGTGGTGAAGAGGCTGGCGAGGAAGGTGGAGAAGATGATGAAGAGGAGTCCGGCGAAGGAAAGAACGATGACGTTGTATTTGGTGGCGATGCGCACGGCTTTCTCGGCCTGGTCGGGCTGGTTGGCTCCGAGGTTTTGGCCGACAAGGGTGGCACCGGCATTGGCGAGTCCCCAGGCGGGCATCAAAGCGAAGATGATGATGCGCATGGCGACGGTGTAACCGGCGAGGGCGGAGCTGCCGAACATGGCGAGAATTTTGAAGAGGCCGACCCAGCTGGTGGTGCTGATGAGGAGTTGGGCGATGCCGTTGCTGGCGGTGCGCATGATGGAGATGAGCAGCGGGACGTCGGGTTTGAGGTGGGTGAGTCGGACGCGGAGGCGGCTTTGATGGCCGATGAGGTGCCAGATTTGATAAGCGACGCCGATGCCGCGTCCGATGTTGGTGGCGACGGCGGCTCCGGTGACGCCCATTTCGGGGAAGGGGCCGAGGCCGAAGATGAGGCAGGGGTCGAGGACGATGTTGATGCCGTTGGCGATCCACAGGGTGCGCATGGCGATGACGGCGTCGCCTGCGCCACGGAACACGGCGTTGATGAGGAAAATGAGGAACACGGTGGCGTTGCCGCCGAGCATGATGCGGGCGTATTCGGTGCCGATGCGGATGACGTTGTCGTCGGCTCCCATGAGGGCGAGGAGTTGCGGGGTGAAGTAACCGGTGACGAGGCCGCTGCCGCTGGCGACGAGCATACCGAGGATAAGGATTTGCCCGGCGGCGTGGGAGGCGCGTTCAGGGTCTTTTTCGCCGATACGGCGGGAGACGATGGCTCCGGCGGCGATGGAGATGCCGATGGCGACGGCGTAGATGATGGTCATCATGGATTCCGTGATGCCGATGACGGCAACGGGATCTTTGCCGAGTCGGGAGACAAAGAAGACATCGACGATGGCGAACAGGGACTCCATGACCATTTCCAGGATCATGGGGACGGCGAGGAGGAGGACGGCGCGCTCGGTGTTGACGGAGGTGAGGACGATCTCGTGTCCGCGCAGCGCTTGGCCGACGTTTTTCCAGAAGCTGGGAGCGGGCGTGACCGGGATTGGATCTGGCGAAGGCGGGGGCTCGGGTGCGGGCGACGGCGAGGAAGACATGGGAGGCGGATCGTGAAGCGTGTTGACGGTTTGGTCAAATGACGAACCGTAGAGACGCTTCAGGACATCGCATCCGCTGTTGGCAATGGGCGCGCTCGAAGAAGGCTAGTTGGCACCGAGGAGGTATTCTTTGAGATGGGTGCCGCTTTCGCCTTTTTTGAGGAGGAGATAATCGGTGCCGTCGAAGTCGAGTCGGGAATCGATGCGCCAGTTGTTGTCGGAACTGGATTGGGTGAGGGTGCTGGCGCGGTCGACGGTGACCAGCAGGTGGGCGTTTTGGTGTTTTTGGATGAGCTGCTGGAGTTCTTCGATGGAATCGGCGCAATGGAGGTCGGGCCGGTCGCCACACCAGTGGGCAAGGGCTTCATCCCAGATGAGGAACTGGTCGCTGCCCGATTGATGGGCGCTGAGCCAGGAGGCAATGCGCTGTTCCTGTCTGGCTTGGTAGCGGTCGGTGAGAGCGGAGAAACCGAACATCAAGGCAATGGCCGTGGTGGCGGCAAGGGTGATCCAGAGGGCGCGGTGATGGGCGGCGTCGGAGGTGAGACGGTCGGACTCGCTGAAGGTGGTGGCCTGGCGTCGTGCCATGAGATAACACTCGGAGCCGAGTGAGGGGAAGAGGGCTCCCCAGATTTGATTGAGGCGGACCCACCAGAGGGAGTTTTCGAGTTTGCTGCCGGTGCGTCGGATGGCGTGGCTGCCGGTGATGAAGTCGAGGTCGAACCCGGCGTCGTTGACGAGGGATTGCCAGCGTTGAGGGGAGAGGACGGTGATGTGTCCACCGGCGGCGAGTTTGCCTTGCTGGAGGAGGCGACGAAAGTGTTTTTCGCGTAGGGTGGCGATCCAGTGGGGCATGGTGGGGGCGCCGCCGAGGAAGATGCCGCCGGGTTTGAGGAGACGGCTGATTTCGGACATGGTGCTGCCCGGGCGGAGGAGGTGTTCGAAAACGTGGAGGCTGACGACGGCGTCGGCGGTGGCCGTGGGGAGAGGCAGGTGTTCGTCGAAGTTGGCGTGTTTGACCTCGTCGTATTGGGCGAGCTGGGTGACCTCGGGTTGGGGGTTCCAGTCGAGGCCAGTCCAGCGTTCGACGACGCCTTCCGGGGTGAAGTGTTTGAGCCAGCCGCGCTCGCAACCGAGGTCGACGACGTGAAGTGGGCGTCCGAGTTTTTTAGCTTCAGCGGCGAGGGCCTGACCTGACCACCAATAACGCAGGAGGCGGACCGAATATTTGGCTTCAGCGAGGTGCTGGGGCAGCTTGGAGCGGGAGTTTTTGGGGAGTTTTTCTACGAAGGATGAGAATGGCTGGAGGGGGTAGCTAAGGAAAGGGAATCGGAATGGCATGGATGGGTGTGTGGATGGACCCGCAGGTAGACGATGTAGGCGATTTTGCGTTCAAAAAATCGAGATTTTTTTGGTGATGCATTTGTTGATGGTGAGATGCAATTGCATGGGGATGAGGAGGTAATGACGGGATGATGGTTGATATTTCGCCGATGCGCTCTTCGATGGTGCCTTGGCAAATGAGTTTGTGGACAAAGACGGGGTTAGTCTGGCCGATGCGGTGGGCAGGGTTCAGATTGGCTCATAATTCACTAGTTCTATGAAGCACTTACCATCCACATGCATGTTGAGCTGATCTCTCGGGGGGAGGGCGGAGGCGCGGAGGGTTTTGCCGCGCTCGACGTGCGACATGCGGAGGATGGCTTCTACGGAACGGGTGCCATGTTTGAAGGCTTCGATTCCGAGGAAGGCTCTGGCAAGTGGTTCATCCATGACTTTGGCAGGCAAGTCGGCACCCAAACTTTTATGAATGCCTGTGAGCAGGCCTCGGAGCAACAGGGCGCGGCGAATGAGGTAGCGACCTTCTTGGTCATCGGTCTCATCGGGCTTGTTCACGCCGCGGACGTTGAGGGAGGCGCGGATACGGCTGATGAAGTCCGGGCCTTTTGCGGCGCAGAATTCGGGGTCGCGGACACGGGCGTTCATTTCATCGAAACGACGGTTGACGCCGCCGACGAAGACGAGGACGCAACGGGGCAGTTTGACGTTTTGTTTGCCGTCCCAGAATTCGCCGTCCTGCATGGGGGCGAGGAGGTATTTGAGCCAGCCGAAGGCGCGGTTATCAAAGCTGCTGTCAAATTCGTCGAACATGGCCACGGGCATGGCTCCGTCGATGTGTTCGTTGCGGATTAGGTTGAAGGCATTTGCGAGTTCGTCGAGGGATTTGAACTGGGCGAGGTTGAAGACTAATGGTTCCTTGGAGAATATTTTGGTATCCCCTGCGGTGAATTTGAGGATTTGTTTGATGCCCATGGATTTACCTGCGCCGGGGGGGCCGAACACGGCCATGTTGAGTGGTTTGTCATGGCCGCTTTCATGATACTGGATGAGGGCGGCTTGGATGGCGAGGTAGTCTTCGAATTCAAGGCGATCTAGGGCAGAGATGATGCCGAGATTAAAGACGGGGAGTTTCTGCAGGTCTTTTTTTGCAGAATCTGACGTTAGCAGGCGGATGGCCATGTCCTGCGAGCTTTGGCATGCTTTCCTAAGCCATTCTTCATTCGTTTCATTGCCCAAGATGAGGTTGTTTGGATCGGGATCAGCAGCCCGCGTCTCAGCTCCGGCAAGTGTCCATAGTTTTTCCTCGGAGATGATTCTTGAGAGGTCGTTGGTGAGACAAAGTTGACGTGGCATCCATATGGGCTTTTTGTCCTTTTTCACCTTTTTCTCTTCTTCTGCGATGCTTGTGATCAAGTCAATTATGTAATTTTTGGTGATGGGGTCTTCTTTCACTGGGTTGGTAAGGAAACCGTATCCTTTTTTGTCATACATTCTGCTGAGTTTAAGTCCGAACTGCACTGCGTTAAGGATGATGTCTTCAGCGTTCGGGTTAGTCCTGTCGGGGAGACTGGGTTCAGCGGTGAGTTTGTGGATTAGGGCGCTTGCAATCATTGCCCCGAAGCCGCGAACAATTCCACCTCCTACTTTTTGAAATTTCGCGGGCTTCTCAATATCGTAGAGCAACCAAGCTTGGAATGATTCACAACTGCTATTTGTATTCAAACGTGTGGAGCATACAAGAATTGCACTTGTGCTCAGGCGTATCAGCAAATAGAGAGGAATTGGGGTATTATTGGTGTTGAAGCGCTCTGCGAAACTTTTACCGAAGATAGACGTGAGTGCTTGAGGTTTGGGCTTGTATTTGAAGGTGGGGGCAGGGTTATTGGAGGTATTTTCGACACACAGCCAGCGTAGCAGATCGACACACATGGCTTCATAAGATGACCCTGTTCGAATCCTTGCATGAGCTGTCAACTGAGCGGCTGAGACCACTGCGATGGCTGCATTTTGTATCGTGACTCCCGATGAGGCCTTGTCGGACGGGATGCCGGAAGTGAGATCAAGCACGGGATGTGAAGCTCTGATATAGTAGTCACAAGTGATGCGTGGAGGGTCTGATGTGCTGCCCAACTGTGGCTCAGGAATGGTTATATTTTGGGCGGCATCGAAAGGTAGGTCGGTTAGTCTCTCCAGGAAGACTGCGCAATTTTTCTCTTCAGGTCCTATTTTTCTATAGGGTGTAAGGTCTTTGATTTCTTGGCAATTCAGAACGTTTTGAAGTGATTGACTATCATGAATTCTCTGTGGTTTGTGGAGTCTCCAAAGTTCAGGTTTGTCTTTGTCTGCAAAATTATGAACGTGATGCAGGCGGCGGGAGATGGGGCTTAGCGTATATCTGTCTTCTGAAATGATCGGTTTCAGGTCGATTTCCTGGGTCAAACCATTGACCATATCACGCACAAGGGCGGCTCCGCCTGGGATGCGGATGAGTTCGGCATCACCGGTGGTTCCGATGGGTTTTAGGAAGCCGAGGTAATAACTGTCTCCGTCAATGATGACTCCTTTTTTTTGAGGATCTTCTTTAGGGGTAGTGCTCATGATTGTTATGGAGGGGTGCTTTGTTTCTTTGGAAAAATGTATTCGTAAAGCGCTTCGACTTCTGTGTTGGCTCTGTGCGAAGCCAGTTTTGCGAGTGAAGCTGCATCGGGTATGGCAACTCTACTTTTTCCTCGATGCGTGTCTTCTTGGGCTGCGTGGAGGGTGCGGACGACCATGGAGCTGATGTAGCGGTAGATTTCTGGTGCGTTTTCGCAATTGGTAGGCAGGACGCGATCCCGGCGGCGTGCTCGGGCACCGGCGTGGTCATAGAGTTCGCTCCAGGTAAAGTGTTCGGCATGTTTGACGGGATGGTGGCCCATGTGATCGTAGAAGTCTTTTCTTGCGGGCATGCCGGCACCGAGCTCGGCGCGTTCGATGGCGGATTTGAGGGAAGTCATTTCCTGGAGGATGTCCGGCGCGAGGGTGACGCTGCGACTTCCTGCATGGACGGCATAAAACCAGGCTCCGGTGCAGCCGTAGCCAGTGAGTGTTGGGGATTCTTTGGACAGAAGGTCCAGGCGGAGTTCGTGACGTTGGAAGAGTTCGGTGAAGTCTTCAACAGTGATGACGGGTTTATTGATTTTCGATTCTAAATTTTCGATGGTGAATTCAGCGTTTTTGAGGAAGGTCTGGAGGCTTTGATAGAGTGTAGGTTCGGGTGATTTGCGTAATTTTTTGGTGAAAGCTTGAATTTTCCCCAGAGTATCCTCGGGTTTTATTGAGGGGATGAGGCTGGGTTGCTCGTTGAGCTTGTTGTAGAGTTCCGAAGCTTGCTTCTCGAGTTTGGGCACTTTCTGAAGCGACAACAAACCGGTGTTTAATCGATCGACGATTTGACGCTCAAGCCTCTTGCGCAGGTCTTCAATCAGTGCAGCATGCGCTTCGTCGTCATTGCTGCCTGAAGGCCAGTATTGCAGGGGCACGATGGCGTCGACTATTTGTTCATCGCGTTTCAGGTTGGCGAGGGTGCTTAGGAACTGGCGGGAGAAAACGGCGTTGGCCGTGTCACGCACATTGGCTCCAGGTGGCATGAGGCGGTGATGCACCATGTATTGCAGAAGTCGTAGCGATTGGGTGAGTGGGTTATTATTGGTTTTGGGCATTTTGTGGGCCAAGAAATCCTCAGAAGCTCCAAATGCCCAGGCGAGTTCAAAGAACTGACAGACACAGGTCTCTGGCGTGCTGGTGTCAAAGGCGAAGAACCAAGGTGCGTCTTCTTCGCCTTTTGGCTTTGCAATTTCGAGGAGTGACTTTGACTCGTCGTTTGATGGAACGATAGGAAATGAGTCGAAGTTAAAGTTTTTAGGCACCCAGGTTTTCGGTAATTCTTGCTCTATGGCTTTCAGCAGCGCTTGCTGCGCACTTGCGAGAACGGCAGGGTTGATGGGAGGATCTTTTCTGTTCTCAGGCTTGGATGGGATTTTTTCAATAAGGGGTTCAAGTGTAGTTTTGAACTTATCATCGTTGACCTTAATCAGTTGTTGGGCATTGACGCAAAACATGCCAAAATCCATGTAGGCTGGGACGGCCAACACGGAGATTTTTTGGTTTTCTCCAACTTTGCACTTATCGACCTCGGTAAGCCAAAAATCGTTCCAGTTTAGGCGGCTGTTTTGATGTGCGGGATTTAAGAGGCCGCTGAGATCTAATAGCAGATGGTTTTTGGTGTTCGGATCATGTTTTGCGAGCACATGACGAAGCCACCATTCGTCCACGCTCATGATGCGGAGGTCACTTGAGGGCAGGGTGTTGGAGTGGTTGCAGGAGAGCAGGGTGCTGCCGATTTCGGTGCGGAAGAAGGTGAACGAGTTGTAAGTGAGGGGAATGGATTTTTTGAGGCGCTTGACCATCTGGGAATTCCATTTGGCTTCTGCTTTGTTTTCTTCAAACATTTGGAGCAGGACTTCTGCTTTCTGAGGGTTCCGACTGAGTAAGGAGGAGAATGCGTCGAGACCAGCGGTGACACAGGCTTTATTCTCTATGGAATCCTGATCCTTGCGATAAACCAGTTCACGGATGTTGCGGTCGTATTGCGCACTACCCTTGACGATGTATAAGAGTCTTCGGGTGGCGTCCTGAACTTGAATCTGCCGTAGGACAATGATGTTGTCGGCGGGAATTCCTAAGGTGTCTGGGGCGAGAGGATCACCTTGGAGCGAAGTTTCGTAACTGATGAACAGGGTGGGCTTGATAGGGTTTGAGTATTTTTTTGCGATTTCCTGAGTGGCTTCGTCGATGCCTGCAAGGAAAGCTTCAAGCACCATCGCACGATCTTTGCTCTGATAGGCAGACAGCCATTCAGAGAGGCCATCTATAGCGATCCTTCTGGGCAAGCCTTTCAGAATTTCTTCACGCACTTGGGTGAGCAGTAGATTAAAGTCTACCTGCGAGTGGCGGAATACGAGTGATTTGTATTCTTCCGATTTCTCGGTTAAATGCTCCCGTTCAAACGTGATGAAAAGATTTGGCACTTTTTTCGGTGGATCGTCACCCGTCATAAATATAGAGAGGTCGTCTACCTTCAAAAATTGGTTGCAGATGCCCGTTTTGCCAGAACCAGGTGGACCAACCAATAAGGTGATGGAGCCCGCTTCGAGGCCAGGCTTCGCTGTGTTTCCGCTGGAAGAGCGAACAAGGTCGAGCCAGTATTCGGGTTCCTCTCCGGTCAGCATTTGATCCAAACCGGGCGTTCCGGCGTGGAGGATTTGTTTGCCCCCAACTTTTTCACCATCGCTGAATGTAGTGTGCGCCCTTGAGCGTGGCAGGATCAAGATGGCGCCCCACTTTTCATTGTTTATGGGTATTCCCTTTTCATCGAATGCTTTGTCACGAATTTTTGTGTTCAGAGTCTGTGTGAGGGAGACGGCTTTAGAGGTTTCGCCTCGATCGGTGAGGATCATCCACGTATGTTGTCCCACTGTCATGTTGGCCCCATGGGTTTTGATGATGTCGAGAGTGCGCAATCTTCTGCCTAGCTCGAGATGCCTGAGATCAAGACGGAAGACAAAGTCTGCCAGATACTCTTCAACGGCGGATGCAGGGTCTTCGGGCGGGGTGGAACTACGCTCGGCGATGAGCAGGGTGAGCATTAGACATTCTCCAAACAAGGAGCGCAGCCGAAAAAGCAATTCATTAGTCTGGCGTCGACGTTCTGCGAAATCCCCACTGGAACTCACCATAGCGGTAAGGCTGTCCACGAGCACCAGCACAGGTTCTTCGCTGCCGGGTTCGACATGGGCTTCGAGCTTGCGGAAGAGCATGTTTCCCATTTCCTCGCTATTTGGGACGGGGCGGTCGATCTCTGGTTTGACTTCGATGAACCTGACTTTGTTGCCATGCCTACCGAAGGCATCTTTATTTCCACCCTCAAACCAGCCCATTTCTTCCATGCTGGCTTTTAGCCGCTCTTTATCCACTTCCAGGGTGAGGTAAAAAAGCTTGGGTTTTTTAGCGCGCAGCTTGTGCATCACGGCGCGTGCCATGGCAAGGCCAAAAACGGTTTTACCTGCACCAGGGGGCCCAGAGAGCAAAATGGTGGAATTTTCTGGAATTCCTCGGGACTGATGGTCACGTTCTTTGCCAGTGAGCGGCGGAATAAATAGCCTATCGAAACCGTGGATTTCCGGAGCAAGGAATCTCCGATCTGTGTCGAATTGACCGTTGGCTGCTTGGGGAGGAGGGCTTGAGTCTGACATTTTAAGGGTGCTTAAGCCTTTGAGTTTCCCGGTATTGAGGCAAGGGAATTTTACTCGCAAGGCACACCTTTTTTCTAGCCAAGTGTAAGCCAAACTACTAGTGAAATTTGCTGTAATTTCATAAAAGTGCAGGATTACGATGCTCCGAAAGGCTTAGGGGTCTCGAAACGATGATGGATTGTTATGGAGGTGACAGTAACTCGCGGATGTCTTCTTGGGTGAGTTTTAGGTTGTCGGTGCGGCCGGTTAGGAGGTTGGTGATTAGGGTGGATTTTCGGTTTTGCATTTCGACGATGCGCTCTTCGATGGTGCCCTGACAGATGAGTTTGTGGACGAAGACGGGTTTGGTTTGGCCGATGCGGTGGGCGCGGTCGGTGGCTTGGGCTTCGACGGCGGGGTTCCACCAGGGATCATAATGGATGACGGTGTCGGCGGCGGTGAGGTTGAGGCCGACGCCGCCGGCTTTTAGACTGATGAGGAAGAGGGGGATTTTCCCTGTTTGGAATTGGTTGACGGGGGTTTCGCGGTCCTGGGTCTGACCGGTGAGTTTGACGTAACGGTGGTTGCGGGTTTTGAGCTCGGCTTCGAGGATGGCGAGCATGCTGGTGAATTGGGAGAAGATGAGGATGCGGCGGTTTTCTTCGATGAGTTCGGGGAGGAGTTCGTCGAGGAGGAATTCGGTTTTGGCGGAAGTGGTGTGGGTGTTGGTGGTCTCGAGGTTGAGGAGCTGGGGATGGCAGCAGACCTGGCGGAGTTTTAGGAGGGCTTCGAGGACGATGAGCTGGCTTTTTTCGAGGCCCTGGTCGGCGATGGCGGCCTGGACGCGTTTGTCGACGGCGGCGCGGATGGTTTCGTAGAGGTCGGCCTGGGATTTGTCGAGGTCGATGGGGTTGATGATTTCGGTTTTGGCGGGGAGGTCTTTGGCGACGGTGTCTTTGGTGCGGCGGAGGAGGACGGGTTGGAGTCGGGCGCTGAGGCGGGTCTGGGCGTGGGGGTCGTTTTTCTTTTCGATGGGGTTGCGGAAGAAGGTGCGGAAGGTGTCCTGCTCGCCGAGGTAGCCGGGCATGAGGAAGTGGAAGAGGGACCAGAGCTCGCCGAGGTGGTTTTCCATGGGGGTGCCGGTGAGGCAGAGTCGGTGTCGGGCGTTGAGGGCGCGAGCGGCCTGAGCGGCTTTGGCGCGGGCGTTTTTGATGTTGTGGGCTTCGTCGAGGACGACGAGGTGCCAGTCGTAGGTTTTGAGTTTTTCGATGTCGCGGATGAGGAGGGGGTAGGAGGTGACGACGAGGTGGGACTGACGGATGTAGGGGTAGCGTTCGCGGCGGTGGTCGCCGTGGAGGGTGAGGGTGCGGAGGGAGGGGGCGAATTTTTTGGCTTCGTTGACCCAGTTGCGCAGGAGGCTGGTGGGGGCGAGGATGAGGGTGGGTTGGGTGGCGCGGCCGGATTCGACTTCGGTAAGGATGTGGGCGATGGTTTGAATGGTTTTGCCGAGGCCCATGTCGTCGGCAAGGATGCCGTGGAGGTTGAGTTCGCGGAGGAACTGGAGCCAGCGAAGGCCTTCGAGCTGGTAGGGGCGGAGGGTGGCTTTGAGGGTGGTGGGGGGCTGGAGGTCGGGGAGGGTGGTTTGGGTGTTGAGGCGCTGGGCGAGTTGGGCGAGTTCGGCGGGGAGCTGGAGGGCGAGGCCTTTTTGGGTGCTGAGCTGGGCGGCGCGGAGTCGGTCGATGCGCAGGTGTTTTTTGCGTCGGGTGGCAGGGGAGGAGAGTTCGTGGAGGATGCTGAGGATGGGGAGGAGACGCTGTTGGGGGAGGGAGATGAGGCGGTCGCCGAGTTCGGGGATGAAGAAGAGGAAGGGGGTGTCGGGGGGGCTTTCGGCGACTTCCTGGACGGTGAGGCCTTTGTGGACGGCGTCGGCGATGATGGGGATGAGGGAGAGGCGGTGTTCGTTGATGTGGAGGCCGATTTGGAGGTCGTAGTCGGTGCCGGGTTCGGGTTTGAGCTGGGTGTGGAAGTGGTGGTCTTCGAGCTGGATGATGTCGTGGCCGAAGTCGGGGGTGGGGTGGATGGTCCAGCCGCGGGTTTTGAGGTTGGGGCGTTCGGTTTGGAGGAGTTGGGGCCAGAATTCGGTTTCGTAGTTGGGGGGGAGGGCGAGGGGGTTGAGGGGGGCGGTGGTGAGGGTTCCGGGATGGGCTTCCATGAAGGGTTGGAGGCCGAGGTGGTGGAGCTGACGGAGGAGGGTGCGTTCGGCTTCGGTGTCGCGTTCGAGTCGGTGAAGGATGCCGTCGGCGGTCCATTCGTGGTCGGAGGCGCGGACGGTGATGGAGAGTCGGTCGGGGCAGCCGGCGTAGGTGACCATGGGGTCGGCGACGGGGATGCGGAGTTTTTTTTGGGATTTGGTGTCCTTGCTGTTGGGCTGGGTGGCATCGACGCGGCGCAGGATGAGGTGGGGTTGTGGGGGGCTGGGCGGGTGTTGCTGGCGGGGGGGGGTGTGGGGGGTTTTTTTGGGGGGGGGTTTGGGGGGGGGGGGGGGGGGGGTGGGGGGGGGGGGGGGGGGGGGGGGGGGGGGGGGGGGGGGGTGTGGGGGGGGGGGGGGGGGGGGGGGGGGGGGGGTTGCAATAGGGGGCGGTGGGGGGGGGGGCTGGGGTGGGGGGGGGGGGGGGGGTTGGGGGTGTTTTCTCGGGGGGGGGTTTTGGGGGGTGTGGCGATGGGGATTGGCGATTGGGCGAGGGCTTCGATGGCGGGTTGGTTGGTTTTATCGCTGGCGTGGACGATGAGGGCGGCGGCGTGTTTGCAATAGGTGCCGGTGGGGCAGTGGCAGCGGGTGAGGATGGTGAGGCGGGAGTCGCGCTGCTGAAGGGGGATGGTGGTTTCGTAGGAGGTCAGGCGGGTGTCGGTGACGCTGGCGGGGATGTCGAGTTCCGTGGGGGGTGTCCAGGCGGCGTGGCGGATGCGGGCGCGGCCTTTGGTGGCGAGCTGGGTGGCTTCGATGGTGTTGCGGCCGAAGGTCCACATCCATTGGCGGGAGAGAAGGGGGGTCCAGAGGGAAGGGAAGCTAAAGGAAAGGATGAAGGATAAGGGATAAAGGCGAAAGGAAGGCGAGGGCGGGGAGATGAATTGGGAGGGGGTGGGCAAGAGGGCAACTGAAAGATGGACTTTTTGAGTGGGATTCGATGCGATGGACGTATGGCCGCACGGTCGAGTCTTCGGTTGCCGAGAATTAAGGCGGCAGGTGGCCTCATTTGAGAATGAAAAATGCGCCATGCCGGAGGCTTTGGCGCATGCGTTCATGGCGTTGTCCGAACGATTGCTAGACCACGAAGGCGGCCAGCAATGCAGATGCGGAGCGGACTGGGTCTATTGGAGCCGACGCCGTCTGCGGCTGACGAGGCAGACCACGGCAAGGATGAGAAGCAGAGCGCGCTGGGGTTCGGGCACGATGATGTAGACGACGCCGTGGGAGGCGGCGAGGTCGTAGTTCCAGCTCCATGAGGCGTTGAGTTCGCTGAGATTGGGAAGGTCCCACATGGTCTCTTGATTGACATCGGAATTTGCCAGGTTCAGAAAGCCGAAGTCGAGCAGGTTGAAGGCGTCGCCGGTGTTGGGCAGGTAGTTGTCGAGGAAGTTGACGGTGATGGAGCGAACGTCATTGATGGTGAAGGCACCGGTGATGGTGAGGTGATCGTGATCGCCGACGGATTGCAGCTCACTGGCGAAGACGGTGGTGATGTCGGCTTCGGCGGTGCTGCCGATGTTGAAGGTGGCACCGCGCACATCAAGGGTGACGGAGGAAGGATCGGTGGCCAGCATTTTGCTTTCGAGGTCGAGATTGCCGACGATGGAGAGGGCACCGATGGGGGAGTTGTTGCTGCCGCCAGGGTTGAGTTGCGAGCCGGTGGACACGTAGACGTTGCCGGTAATGGTGCCTTTGCCGCCGAGGGTGGCGCCGGGGTCAATTTCAACATCGCTGTAGAAATGCGGAGTGTCGACGATGAGGGTTCCGTTGCGGATGACAGAAAGTCCGATAGAGTCGGTTCCGGCGGCGGTGCTGGCGAGTCGCGAAGTGGCGCTAAAAATCACGGTGCCGGAGGGCGCGGTTTCGTAGAAGCTGCTGGCGCTGTTGATGAGTTCGTTGACGGTCATGCCTCTGGTTCCGGTCACTGAAACGCTGCCGTTAAAAGTGGCGCTGCCGTCGCTTTCGGAGACGAGGTTGAGCACGGCGTAGTCGTCTTCAAGGATGTTGATGTTGCCGTTGAAGGTGGCGTCGTGGGAGGTGCCTTCGTGGTTGATCTGGCCGATGCTGATGCCGTTTTTGAGCGCATCGCTGGTGGAGGGTTCGGCGGTGTCGCTCATGACCATGTTGCCGTTGTAGGTGTAGTTTCCACGCAGCAGGAAGGCGCTGTTGTGGTTCGCGTTGGTGGGCACTTCGTTGAAGAGGATCTGCGCCACGTTCTGCCAGGCGACTCCGGAGGCGTTGGCGTTGGCGAGGACGACTTCGGACCCGTAGCGGATGCGGGCGTTGCCGGTGAAGTCCATCTGTTCACCGGTGAAGATGAGTTGATGATTGCTCTGCGAGATCAGTTGCACGGTGGTGGTGGCGTTTCCGCCGGTGATGTCGCCGGAGAGAACGAGTTGCCGGTTGGTGGAACCAGTATGAATGAGAACGGAGCGGGTCCCGGTGGTGAGGAAATTGAGGTTGTAGCCGACCGCGGTGACTTCATTGGCGGCATTAAGGTTGGCGGTGGCGGTGGTGAGATCCCAGGTGAAGGCGGAGCCGTCGCCGAAGAAAATGGTTTTGTCGAAATCGCCGAGACCGTCGGCAAAATTTTGCAGGACATAACCGGTTTTCCAATAGACATCTCCGGTGAAGTTGTTGTGGTTGGTGAAGGCGATCATGCCGGCGCTGGAATTGCTGGCGGGGTCGATGTAGAGATCGCCATCACCGCTTACGAGGCCATCGAAGTAGACCCGGCGTTGGGCGTTGGTGGCGGCGGTGCCAACACTGCTGCTGATGCGGGTGATGGTGGTGTCGTCTTCCAGCACGATGTTGGCGGCGATGCGGAGGTTACGCGGCGAGACGGCTGCCGGCGCGGTGGTTGGGTTGTCCGCTGAGTAGAAGGTCAAGGAGGGATTCAGACCGTTGACGGTTTTGAAAACCAGGGTCCCATCGCTGGCGAGGGTTTTCTCGAAGTCGTTGCCGGAGTTGTATTCCGCTTTTTGAACGGTGAGGCTGTTGAGATAATAGGTTTCTCCATTCAATGAGAGGGTGTCGATGTTGAGGTCGTTGCCGGCGAACACGACGTTGGACGGAGCATTGGCGTTGGTGCTGGGGGTGGTGGAGGTCCAGTTGTCGGGATTGGACCAGAGGTTGTCATCGGGGTCGGCGGCACCGCTCCAGATAAGTGGTGCATCGACGACGATCAGGCCGTGGCTTTCGAAGTAGGTGAAGTTCCAGAACAGCGATTGACTGGAGAGATCGGGCAGGTTCCAAAGGGCGGGGGTGGCCACGGTGGAGGTGAGGCTGTTGAAATCGAGGAGATGGAAGACGTCTCCATAGGCAGCGGTGTAGTTGTCGGCGAGTTGGAGTCGAAGAGAGCCGGATTGCGCGATGCTCAGATCAGAGCCGATGGAGAGGAAATCGTGGTCGCCCACCTGGGTGAGGATCGAGCTGTCCAGGGTGGGGATGGAGGCGATGTCCAACACGTTGAACGACGCCTCATTTGCCTGGAACAGGATCATGGCACTGCCGGTGAGGCTGACGTTGCCGGTGACTTCAAGGGTGCCAATGTTGCTGACGAAAGCCGGGTTGGTGGTTCCGGAGCCGGGGGCAAGCATGCCGCCGCTGAGCACGGAAACGTTGCCGGTGATTTTGCCGGTTCCGGCAATCCGGGCACCGCTGCGAGCAGTGACATCACTGTAAAAGTGGTCGCTGTTGACTTGCAAGGTGCCGTTGTGAACTTCAGTGAGGCCGATGGTGTCGGTGCCGCCGAGGGTGCCTGCAACGCGGGCGGTATTGCTGATGGTCACCGTGCCGGTGGGATTGGTTTCGTAATAGTTGAGGGGGGCGGCGCTGCTGGTTTCATTCACCTTATAGTTGATGTTCATGCCTTTGGCGGCGACGACGGCGATGTTGCCATTGAAGGTGGCGCTGCCGCCGCTTTCGGAGACGAGGTTGAGACCTTGAAGATTTTTGTCGGTCGGATTGAAGTCTTTCTCCAACACGCTGATGTTGCCGTTGAAGATGGCGTCGGAAGAGGTGCCTTGATGGTTGATTTGTCCAATGCTGTGGCGGTCGGTTTCGGTGCCGACCTGAGTGACATCGGCGATGGTGATGTTGCCATTGAAGGTGTGATTGCCGCGGAGAAGAAAAGCGGAGTTGTGGGTGCCTGCGGCCGTGTTTTCGTTCCAGAAAACTTCAGAGACATTTTCCCACGCGACGCCATCGACATTGCTGTTGGCGACAACGATTTCACTTCCATAGCGGGCCAGCACGCGGCCGGCAAAATCCATGGTTTCGCCACTAAAGATCATCTGTTGGTTGACCTGTGAAATCAGATGCAGGACGTGTCGATCCACCTCGCGGGTGGATGATCCGGTAATGTTGCCGGTGAATTCGAGCTGACGTTGGGTGGAACCGGCTTGAATCAGCACCGTTTGGGTGGGGCGAAGGTTGGCAAGGTCCAGGTGGTAGGCGATGGGGGTGTTGTTGGTGTTGGCCTGCAAGTCCCAGGTGATGGAGGGGGCTGAGGCGGCACCGCCACCAAAATAGATGGTTTTGTCGGCGGCACCGAGACCATCGGAATAGGTTTGGGTGACGTAGCCGTTTTGGAAGTAGACATCGCCCGCGAAGGTGTTGTGATTGCGAAACAGGATGGCGCGGGTCGCGGAGGAGGAGGAGCCGTAGATGGTCATGCCCGCGTCACCGGAGATGATTCCGTCGAGATAAACGCGTCGAAACGCAGAACCGCCGGTGACGGTGGTTCCGCCACTTGAGGTATGAGTAAGAGTGACGTTGCTGTCGAGACGGAGATTGGCGGAAAGCCCGAGATCTCGTTGGGTTTCGATGTTGGGAGCGGTGGTGTTCAACGAGCGGAAGTTAAGGATGGCATTGGTCCCGGCGGTGGCCGACTGGAAGACGATGGTGCCGGTGCTGCCGAACTGTTTGAGGTTCACGCCGTAGTTCACGCTGGTTCCATTGACTTGAAGGCTGTTGAGGTAGTAGGTTCCGTCCCCCAAGGTGAGGGCAGTGGCATTGCCGCTGCCGAAGGTCACGTCGGACGGGGTGCCCGAAACGATGCTGGGGACGCCGTTGGACCAGTTGGTGGCGGTTGCCCAGGAGTTGCTGGTGGCACCGGTCCAGGAAGTGGCCTGGGCGGGCAGGTCAGTGGTGTGGTCGGCCAGGACCAGAATGATGATGAGGAGAGGCGTGAACCATTGACTAGGGGAGGTGTATTTCATGGGCGCAAGGGGAGTAAGCGCCGTTGGTTAAAGCGTGAGGTGTGCCTTCAGGGGGAGGTGGTCGTGCCTCTAACTGGTGTTATTTGACTCTTTTTCGGCACAGGATTTTTCGCGCGTGAAAGGAAGGGGGCTGTGGGCCGGATGGCCGCATGGAAAAACAAAAAAGCACCGTCGGTTAACGGTGCCTGAGTTGGGGTATGGATCAACCGGGTCAACGACTCTATCGGCGACGGCGACGGATGACCGCCAGCATTCCCATGAGCACCAGCAATGCGCGTGAAGGCTCCGGGATTACGTTGTAGACGGCGATCACGCCGTGGCTGGTCCATTTGCTGGTGTCCCAGGCAAGGTTGCCGGACAAGGTTGGCAAATCGAGTTGGGAGACGCTTAGTCCGAGCATGGCAGATGCCTGGTTGTTGAGGGTGCCGGTGCCGCTGGAGTTGGTCCAGTCGATGAGGTCGAACAGATCGTTGGCGACGGGGACATATCCATCGGCGAAGGTCACGTCGAAAGCGGCGGAACCCATGGCAGTGAAGTCGAGTTTGTTGGCGGCGGATCCGCCGGTGAAGAGGAGTCGGTCGTTGCCACCACCAAGATAGGTGCCGGAGAGGGTGCTGATGAGTCCGTCGCCATCATAGGTGACGGTGTAGCCGTGGAGGCCGTTGGTGGCGAGTTGGAAGGCGGCGGTGCTGGTGCTGGCAAAGACGACGTCTCCGCCGGTGGGGGCAAGGGTGAGGGAGCCAATGCCGCCGATCAGGGTGTTGAGGCCCGGGGCGAGGTTGCCGGCGATGGAAATGAGATTGTTGCCGGTGGGGGCGAGTCGGCCGGTGCCGCCGAGGGTGCTGCCGATGACGTTGCTGAACGCGCCGGTGCCGGTGCCGCTGCCGGTGGTGTTGTTGACGAGAAGCGTGCCGCCGAGCACTTCGGTGCCGCCGCCGTAGGTGTTGGCGTTGGTGAGAATGACCGTGCCATCGGTGGCGGTGCCGACAAGCGCATTGGCGACGCCTGGATCGGCGATGCCATCGACATTTTCATCCAGGTTGGTGTGGTTGCGGAACTGGTTGATGGTAATGCGCGTGTTGTTGCCTGCTGCGGCAGCTCCGCCAGTGGCGGCCCCGAGAGTTGGTGCGGTGGAGCCGGAAATGACGCCCGAGAAAGTGGTGCTTCCGCCGGTGGCGGCGATCAGGGCGACGTTGTGCACAATGGCATTGGGATTGGTTCCCGCGCTGCCACCAGCGGTGCCGGTGACGCTGACGTTGACATTTTGTGGGGTGATGTTTCCGCTGAAGGTGACGTTGCCGGTGGTGTTCAATCCGCCAAAACGATAGCCATTGATGAGGTTGGTCGAGCCGGTGCCGTAGGCGGCGGTGGTAACGGCGGAACCTCCGCCCGGTGCCATGTCCCTCGCATAACTGTTGCCGGCATTTTCAAGGAAGATGGAGCGCATGGCATAACGGCCACCTGTCTGGATGATGTTGCCGCCGTTGCCGTCGCTGAGAGCAATGGCTTGCCTGCCGATGGGACTGTCGGTGCCGGTGGCTCCAACCACCCCGTCAATGACCACATTGGCATGGGTGGCGATGATGGAACTGGTGAAATTTCTGGCGACATTCGAGAAGCGGAAAGTGCCGTTGGAGGCTCCATCGGTGGCGGCGGCGCTTCCATTGAGGCCTTGCAGATAGATGGCACCAGAGCCGGAGATGTTGCCGGTGAAGTTGATCGTCTGGCCGACGCGGTCGATCATGAATTCGGTGCCGCCCCGGTTGGTTCCGGCGACGGTGATGTTGCCCGAAAGCGTCAGCGTGCTGGTGTCGAGTCCTCCGGTGTTGTTGCTCATCAAGCGGAACCGGCTGCGTGAAAGACCGGCATTGGTTTGGGAGAAGTCGATGTCACGGGAAATGGTCAGCGCATCCGCGTCACCAATGGGCTGGACCTCGAAGTAAATGTTGTTGCCGAACTGCACGCCGGAAGGAGAGCCCGCGTCGCCGATGAGGATGGCACTGGTGGCATTGCCCAAGGGGCCACTGACGCCGGAGAGCACGCTGCTGCGGATGCGCAGGTAACCTTCGCGGAGGATGGTTTGTCCGGTGTAGGTGTTGGTGCCGAGGAGCTGGGTGATGCCCGCACCGGTGCCCATCTTGATGAAGCTGGAGGCGCTGGTGTTGTCGGCGATGACGGCGTTGATGGTTTGGGTGCTTCCTGTAGCGTTGATGAAGAGCAATTCACCTCCGGGAGTCGCGGTGGTCAGAAATCCTTCATTGGCGACCGTGCCGATGGTGAGGTTGTTGCCGCCGGTGCCGGTCATGACGGCATTTACGCTGAGGGTCTTCCCGGCAGTATTGATGGTGGCAGCGGTGTTCTGGACATGGGTCAGCGTGTTGATGGTGGTGACCGTAGGATCGGCCAGGGTGATGCTGCCAGTCGTGCCGGCAGAATTGATGCGGACGTTGGCAGCTGGGGTGTTGGGAATGATACTGGTGGGGCCTTGGGCAGCGATGTCCGTGGTGGCGGCAAGGATGATGCCATTGGCGGCGTCGTATCCGGCGAACCCGGAATTATTGTAGAGCGCCCATGTGCCGATGATGCCGTTGGTAAGCGTGGGACCGTTGGTGAACAACACCCGGTTGCGGGCGTCGGCTGCTCCGAGTCCGGCACCGCTGAAGTTGATGATGGAACTGCCGGTGCGATTGAGAGAATCGAAGGTTAAAACGGAAGTTTGTGAAGCAGCGGCCTGACCGGTGGTCAGGATGGTGGAACCGGAGTTGAGGTTGAGGGCACCGATGGTTTCGGAATAATTGACCGCGCCCGCATTGTTGGAAAAGACGATAAAACCGCCATTGGAGGTGATGGAGGCGGTGTCGCTGAAGCGATTGGTGTTGTTGGCGGCGCTGGTGTTGGCGAGGGTGAATGTGGAGCCATTGCTGAGGGATAATCCCGAGGTGGTGAGAGCGCCGTTGACACCGCTGAGGGTCATGGCACCCGAGGTGACCGAGGTGGATCCAAGATAAGAGTTCGCCCCGGTGAGAATGACGGTGCCCAGGCCGCTTTTGGTGATGTTGGCCCCGACGGCACCGGAGACGCTGCCATCCAGGTTGAGGGTTCTGCCCGAGTTGATGTTCCAGGTTTGGGCTCCGCCTGCCACCACGTCCGCAGCGATCGTAAGGTTTTGGGTGGCGCTGCCCATGTTGATGCCAGAGGTGCCAAGAGTGAGCGTTTGACCTGCGGTGCCGTTGATGGTGATCAGTCCGTTTGGATTGGCAATCGTGAGTCCGAGCCATGAAAGGCTTCCGCCAAGGCTGGTAGTGTTGGGACCAGTGACGGTGTTGTTCCACTGGGCAATCTGGGTGCTGTTCGGCACAACGCCGCCCGTCCAACTGGTGCCAAGGTTCAGACTGTCAGTATTATTGGCCTTGTTGATCTGGCCAAAGCTCAGCAGTGGCATGATCAAAAAACTGAGTCCTGCGACGGCAGAACGTAAGGAGGAAGGGCGTAAACTCATGGCAGTCAGGGGATTACAAAATTGTAATAACCTGGCCATGGTATCTGGATCACGCTTCAACAGCGATGTTTTTGTGGTCATTGAGGCCTCGAAAGGCATCAAATGAACAAGATAGTGAAGGGCTGTCGCAACAAACCAACCATGAGCGCGCGGAAGAGCGCTCTGCCTGGGTCGGTCATCCGATATTCAGGGACTTAAACGTGCTCGATCTGGACTTCGCCGAGGTTGTTGATCTGGCCGAGAACGACGGCTCCTTTGCCGCAGGCGAGGGCGCTTTCGGCGTTTTCGGGTCCGACGATGGCGACCCAGCCGAAACCGCTGTTGAAGGTGTGCAGGGCGTCGGCAGGATCGACGTGGGCGAGCACTTTTTGCACGGTTTCGTTTTCCCATTTGGGAAGTTTGATCTGGGCACCATGACCGCCGAAGACGAGGATGCGTCCGAGGTTTTCAGGGAGTCCGCCACCGGTGATGTGCGACATGGCGCGGAGGGAAGGGACGTTTTTGCGCAGCGCGTTGGCCTCTTCGTGATAGAGGAGGGTGGGAGCAAGCAGGGCTTTCCATTCGGTGCTGCTGAAGGAGAGTTTTTCGGCTTCGATGACGCGGCGCACGAGGCTGAAGCCGTTGGCGTGAAATCCGGCGCTGGGGAAGCCGATGAGGAGGTCGCCGCGCTGGATGGAGGCGGGGTTGAGGAGGCTGGTTTTTTCTGCGGCTCCGATCGCGAAGCCGCTCAATTCGATGACGCCTTCAGGGACCATCCCGGGCATTTCAGCGGTTTCGCCGCCGGCGAGGATGCAGCCGCAGGCTTCGAGGTAATCGACCATGCCGGCAATGCAGCGGGTGATTTTTTCCTTGTCGAGACGACCGATGCCGACGTAATCGAGAAACAGGATGGGGTCGGCACCGGTGGTGAGGACGTCGTTGACGTTCATGGCGACCAGGTCTTTGCCGGCGTTTTCGAGAAGGTCGTGCTCAAGCAGGAGCTCGATTTTGGTGCCCACGCCGTCACAACCGGTGACGATGACCGGGTGTTTGTAAGCGCTGAGGTCGTAGGCGGCGGCGAAGAGTCCGAAGGCACCGGCGAGCTGACGTTGTTTCTGGGTGCGTTTGACGAGCTGGCCGATGTCGCCCACCATGGCGGCCGCTTCACGGATGTCGACGCCGGCCTGTTTGTAAGTATGGCCCTTGGCAGGCTGGTCGCTGTGCTGGCTGGCTGAGGAGGTGTAGAAGTTGGTGGCGTCGTCGGACATGGAGCCTGCTAGGATGCAACAAGCGGGCGAGAGTGCAAGTGGATGGTTGGGGTGGGGATTGATAGGTGTTGGGCTAGAACCTGATGGTGGCGCTGATGGAAACGGTGTGGTTTTCTTCGTCGCGACGGGAAAGGTCGAGGTTGTAGTAGAGGTTGGCGTAGAAGCGGGTGCCCATTTGGAACCCCAGGCCGGCACCGAGAAAGAAGCTGTCTTTTTCCTGATTGCTGAAGGTGTGGGTGAAGGAGGGGCCGTTGCCGCTGTCGAGGGTGGCGTTGACGGAGCCGCCGTCGAGGTATTCGTGCTGCCAGAACGCGCGGACTTCGGGGATGATGGCGAAGCGGTCGTTGACCTGGATGGTGTAGGCGATGCGACCGCCGAGGTAAGTGCGCAGGCTTTCCATCTGTGGGTCGTCAAGGCGGAGGTTAAGGGCTCCGGCACCGCCCTCGGTGGTGTTGTCGAGACTGAGGTTGCTGTATTGGAGGCTGAGCTGGGGGCCGAAGGTCCAGTTGCCGCGTTTGAGGTCGTAACCGGTGCTGAGGCTGGTGAAAAACTCGTAGGCGTCGGGGTTGCTGGTGGCGGTGCGGTCAAGGTAGGCCCAGCGGATGGGACGTTGGATGTCGAAAGAGGTCTGGCCGCCCCCGATGGTCGCGTTGGCGTAGAAGCCGCCCTGGTCGTAGGTGGCGTAGAGGCCGAAACGGGTGGCGTCGAGGTCGATGTCACCGCCATTGTCGTAGTCGCCCCAGCCTTCCTGGTAGCTGGCGAAGAGGCCGATGGCGAGGTTGTCGGTGAGGAGGTAGTCGGCTCCGACGAGGATGGTGCCGCTTTCGAAGTCTTCGCCGGGGGTAAGGGAGAGGCCGCCTTTGCTGAAGAGGCCGCTGCCTTGGGTCCAGGCGGACCAGCGGAGGTCGTTGTTGTCGGGCTGGACTTGCGGGGCGATGGACTTGGCGTCTTTGCTGGACTTGGCGCTGGGGGCCTCGGGCATGGCAGGGACGTTGGAGACCCGGTAAGCGAGCCTGCGGGCGTTGAGTTGTTGGTGGAGCAACTGGCTGTGGTTGTGGCTGAGTTCGATGGCGGTGGAGAGGGCTCCCTCGTAGTAGGCGGGGCTGATGGCGGCGAAGGCTTGGGAGTATTGGTCGGCGCGTTGGAGGTCGAGGGCGAGGGTGACCTGGCCGATGTCGCCGGTTTCAATGCCGATCCATTGGTCGAGGGCACGGGCGAGCTGGGTTTCGTTGGGGGTGTTGGCAACGAGGGTGTAGCTGGCGGGGGCGATTAACAGGACGCCGGTGTTGCCAAGGTTGAGGAAACGGCCGCGGTTGATGTCGGGATCGGGCATGGTAATGGTGTCGAAGGTTCCGGTGATACGGCCGGCTTGCAGGAAGGGGATTTGATCGCCGAATTCGGGTTGGTAACCGAGGGATTGCAGCTCAAGGGTGCCGGAGAGTTGGGCGAGGCCGCTGACGACGAGGAGGTCGTGGTTGCTGAGGCTGGCGGCTTCGATTTGCAGGTTGCCGCTGCGGGTTTGGGTGTAGTTGCCCTGAATGGAGAGGGTGCCGATGGAGTTGCCGGGGGCGACGGTGCCGCTGTTGATGACATCGCCGATGATGAGTCCGCTGCCCATGAGGGTGCCGCCGCCGAGGACGTGGAGGAGGTTGGTTTGGAAGGTGCCGTTGACGGCGAGGGCTCCGCTGTGGATGAAGGCGTTGCCGTTGACGATGAAGTTGGAGCGGGCGTCGAGGATACCGGGGCCGAATTTGTTGAAGTCGCCGGGAACGAGGATGGTGCCGCCCTGGATGGTGGCTTTGCCGCCCTGGGTGGTGAAGTTGCCGCTGGTGATGGTGAGGTTGTTGAAGACCTGGAGATTGGAAGCGGGAGCGAAGATGAGGGAGTTGACGATGTTGTTTTCGCTGGTGGTGCCGGTGCGGACGTTGCCGTTGACCTGGAAGTTGGCGTCGATGGGGGTGGCGACGGGAAGGCTGTTTTGCAGGATGGCACCGCTGATGAATTCGTCGAAGTAGGCGCGGAAGAAGAGTTCGGTGCCGTCGTCGCTGAAGAGGAAGTTGCCCTCTGGGATGGACAGTCCGTTCCAACTGAGCAGGCTGAGGTCCCAGCCGCTGTCGAGTCCGCTGATGAGGGGGTAGAGGCCGGACTCGATGCCGGTGTCGTTGAAGGCGAAGAGGGTGGGGGCGTTGAGCTGGGCGAGGCCGTCGAGGACTTCGATGTGGTCGGTGCCGCCGCTGCCGATGTCGAAGAGCAGGGAACCGCCGTCGAGCGAGAGGCTGGCGACCTGGATGCTGGTGGGGGAGCCGATGCCGCCGGGGCTGAAGTTCCCGCCCTGAAGGCTCACGGCGGAGCTGGCGAGGCTTTGGGTGCTGAGGGTGCCGTAGCGGATGAGGGTGTCGCCGGTGTAGGTTTGATTTTGGGTGAAGATGATTTCGCCGAGGCCGTTTTTCTCGATGCCGCCAGCTCCGGTGATGAGATTGTTGATGGTGGCGGTGAGTCCGTCGTTGATGATGAAGAGGGTGTCGGGTTGATCAATGGTGAAGGTGCCGGTGCCGGTGAGGGTGTAGCCGTCGGTGACGAAGTGGAGACCTTGTTCGCCGAGGTTGATGTTGTCGTTAAGGGTGACGGTGCCGCCGCTGAGGCCGCTGAACACGGCACCAAAGCCGTCCTGCCAGGTCGCGTTGGCGGCGCTGCCGTCGCTGTTGGTCCATTGGGTGTCGGTGAGGTTCCAGGTGCCGGGGCCGCCGGTGAGGATGCCGTCGGCGCTGGTGCCGCTGCCGTCCCAGAATTGCAGGCCGTCGGTGGTGACGGTGAGCTGGACTTCCTTGAGGGTTTCGTCGACGACGAGGCCGCCTTCGAAGAGGTAACCTGCCTGCCAGAGGCCGATGGTGGGGGTGTCGGTCTGGGTGAGGGTGCCGTCCCAGGCGATGAGGGTATAGGTGCCGATGCCGCCGAGGGAGAAGATGTCGAAGGTGCCGCCGTTGAGGGTGAGGTCGCCGGTGGAGCCGGAGCTTTGCAGGTCCTGGACGACATCGACGAGGTCGTTGGTGGGGCCGCCGATGACGTTGGGGGTGCCGAGTTCGAAGGAGAGAAAAGCGGTGGGTTCGATGACGAGTTCGCCGAGGCTGAGGGTGCCTGGGCTGAGGCCCGGGGCGAGGGTGCCGCCGTTTTGGATGGTGACGATGCCGGTGATGAAGCCGTCGCCAGCCAACGTGCCGCCGTTGTTGACGGAGACAGCGCCAGTGCCGGTGGCGGAGCCGATGGTGTTGTTGGCGATGAGGGTGCCGCCGTTGATTGCGGTGTCGCCGGAGTAGGTGTTTGAGTCGGTGAGCGTGAGTGTTCCCGTGCCCAGCTTGGTCAGTCCACCTCCGCCTGTCAGAATGGTGGAGATGCCGATCTCATGCTGCTGGGAATCGAAGAAGGCCCCGCCGATGAGGAACTCCACATCACCGGACTCGAAGTTTCTCAGGAAGTTACTTTCATCGCCTGTCGCGCGCAGGATGCCGCCGTTGAAGTTGATCTTGCCGCCCAACGTGCCGGAGCCTTCGGTGACGTAAGCCGTCTCCAGCACCCCACGGCTAAGGGCGCTGCCATCGAGATTCAGCGTGCCTTTGCTAGTGGCACCGATAACGGCCAGAGTGACATCGGTGCTAGTGACCATGCCGCCGGCTTCGATGTTCAGCGTTCCACTGCCTTGTGTGCCCACATACAAGGTTGATGAGTTCTCCCACAGGGAACCGATCCCCGTCACCGTCACGCCCCCGGTGCTGCCGGAGAGATAGCCGATGAAACTTGTGGTATTGCTGACCATGCCACCGGCTTCGATGTTCAGGGCTCCACTGCCTACGTTGCCCACAAACAAGATTTCTGAGTTCTCCCACAGGGAACCGATCCCCGTCACCGTCACCTCCCCGGTGCTGCCGGATTCATGGGCGATGTAACCTTCGGTATTGCTGACCATGCCACCGGCTTCGATGTTCAGTGTTCCGTCGCCGATGAAGCCCACATCCAAGGCTGCTGAGTTCTCCCAGAGGGAACCGCTGCCCGTCACCGTCACCTCCCCGGTGCTGCCGACGTTAAAACCGATGTAACCTTCGGTATTGCTGACCTTGCCCCCGGCTTCGATGTTCAGTGTTCCGTCGCCGATGAAGCCCACATCCAAGATTCCTGAGTTCTCCCAGAGGGAACCGCTGCCCGTCACCGTCACCTCACCGGTGCTGCCGGACTCAAGACCGATGTAACCGATGGTATTGCTGACCTTGCCCCCGGCTTCGATGTTCAGGGTTCCACTGCCAAAGAGGCCCACGGCCAACAAATCTGAGTTCTCCCAGAGGGAACCGCTTCCCGTCACCGTCACCACCCCGCTGCCGGAGTTAAGACCGATGTAACCGACGGTATTGCTGACCATGCCACCGGCTTCGATGTTCAGGGTTCCACTGCCATTCTCGCCCACAGCCAAGGCTGCTGAGTTCTCCCAGAGGGAACCGATTCCCGTCACCGTCACTTCCCCGGTGCTGCCGGAAAGAAAGCCGATGGAACCGAAGGTATTGCTGACCTTGCCGCCGGCTTCGATTTGCAGCGTTCCACTGCCTTCGCTGCCCACTACCAAGATATCTGAGTTCTCCCAGAGGGAACCGCTGCCCGTCACCGTCACCTCCCCGGTGCTGCCGACGTTTCTGCCGATGTAACCGAGGGTATTGCTGACCATGCCACCGGCTTCGATGTTAAGCGTTCCAGTGCCTGCGCGGCCTACTGCCAACAAATCTGAGTTCTCCCAGATGGAACCGCTGCCCGTCACCGTCACGTCCCCGGTGCCGCCGGAGAAATAGCCGATGTAACCAGAGGTGTTGCTGACCTTGCCCCCGGCTTCGATGTTCAGGGTTCCACTGCCGTCGAGGCCTACGTCCAAGGTTGATGCGTTCTCCCAGAGGGAGCCGCTGCCCGTCACCGTCACCTCCCCGGTGCTGCCGGAGAAAGCGCCGATGTAACCGAAGGTATTGCTGACCGCTCCGCCTGCTTCGATCTGCAGCGTTCCATTGGTATTGACACCGATAAACAATGGGCCGCCCACTGGCCAGATAGGAGAAACCGCTGGCGACGGGTCCACATCTCCGGTAATACTTACGGTCTGCGCTGATATTTGGCCAGGGGCAAACAACCATAGGCCGGGGAGAGCGATTGCAGACAGAACACGCAGGGGTCGTCCGGCAAGTCGAAACAGACGGAAAACGGAGGAGGTGATGAACGGCGTGAGGAAGTTTTTCATGAGATGGGTTGGGTTTTGGTTGCGGGCACCGCCGTGCTGATGAGGGCACCTGACCTCGCATGAATGCGTGGCTGTGGCGAAACAGATTAGGGAAAGAAAGACCCTCAGTTTCGGCTCGGCCCATCGTTATTCCGAAGCGCAAAGATCGCAAACTAAAACCGCATTTTCATTAGCTTGCCTAATGTTCAGCCGAGCTGATCAAAGATGCGAGCCTGTTTGTTCGCCGTTCATCAGTGGCGGCGATCTTCGGATTGGATCTGCCTTGCGCACTCCAGCAGGGTGCCTCCGCTTTCCGTATCGTCACCGGCCCTGCCAATGACTTGCGATTTCCTTGGGCCAAAGGATGCGTCCGGCGTGGTTGTAAACGGAGGGGTGCGCGTTCGTTTCTCCGGTAGGTTGCGGGGGATGCGGGGTTATGCGCGGGTAAACCGCGAAGTTATTGAGGGGCGGTGAAGATTTCGAGCTGCTTCGTGGCAAGCTGGCGATTTTGGACCTGGATGTCTTCGACGATGACGCCGTCGCGCATGACGATGTTGCGTTTGCAGTATTCGGCGATGTCGGGTTCGTGGGTGACCATGATGATGGTGATGCCCTGGTCGTTGAGCTGTTGAAAGAGGGCCATGATCTCGATGCTGGTGCGGCTGTCGAGATTGCCGGTGGGTTCGTCGGCGAGGAGGATGGCGGGCTGGTTGACGAGGGCTCGTGCGATGGCGACGCGTTGCTGCTGGCCGCCGGAGAGCTGGTTGGGGGTGTGGTCGCCGCGTTGGGAGAGGCCGACGAGGTCGAGGGCGGCTTTGGCAAGTTGATGTTGTTCTTTGGCGCTTTTGGGATGGCGCGCATACATCATGGGCAGTTCGATGTTTTCCTGGGCGGAGGTGCGGGAAAGGAGATTGAAGCCCTGGAAGACGAAGCCGATTTTTTCGTTGCGGATGTCGGCGAGTTCGTTGCGGTTGAGTTCGGCGACATTGATGCCATCGAGCAGGTATTTGCCGCCGGTGGGCCGGTCGAGGCAGCCGAGGAGATTCATCATGCTGGATTTGCCGGAGCCGCTGGGTCCCATGATGGCGACGAATTCACCTTTGTTGATGCTCAAGGTGACGTGCTTGACGGCGTGCACTTCGACATCACCGCTGGTGTAGGTTTTGCTGAGGGCATCAAGCTGGAGAACAGGGGGCATTTATGATTTAAGATTAATGAGTTATGAATGAGGAGGGATGGGCGAAGATGTTCATCGGCGGGGAGCGAGAGATTCATCATTCATGGTTTACATCCGTCTTCTCATGCCGCCGCCGCTGAAGGGGTTGGGTTGGTCGGCGAGGGATCGGGTGGGGCCGCCGGTGTGACCGGTGATGACCTCGGCTCCTTCAGTAAGACCTTCGATGACTTCGGTGCCGATGCCGTCTTCGATGCCGATCTTGACGGATTGGGCGACGGGGAGGTTGTTTTGCAGGAGGTAGACGGTGCGCTCGGGGACGGCCTGTTTCGGGGCTTCTGATCCGCCACGTGGCCCGCGGGGGCCGCGGGCTTCGCCGGGTTTTTCGTCTTTGGATTCGGAAGGTGGGGCGGGAGGACGGTAGCGCAGGGCGGCGTTGGGGACGCGCAGGGCGTCGGTGCTTTCGGCGACGATGATTTTGACGTCGGCGGTCATGCCGGGTTTGAGTTTGAGTTCGCTGTTGTCGACGGTGATGATGACGTCGTAGGTGACGACATTGCTGACGGTGGTGGCGGCGTTGCGGACCTGGGTGACCTGGCCTTTGAAGGTGTCGAAGGGGAAGGCATCGACGGTGAAATCGACCTTCTGGCTTTCTTTGACGGTGCCGACGTCCATTTCGGCGACGGCGGCGTTGATTTGCATTTTCGTGAGGTCGTTGGCGATGGTGAAGAGCACGGGGGCGCTCATGCTGGCGGCGACGGTCTGGCCGACGTCAACGTCACGGGTGATGACGGTGCCATCGATGGGGGAGTAGATCGTGCAACGGTCGAGGTCGACTTTCGCTTTGAGGAGGTTGGCGGTGCGGATTTTGAGCTGGGCTTCGGCGCGGGCGAGTTCGGCAATGGCGCTGTCGAGGTCGGCCTGGGAGGAGGCGGCACGTTCGAAGAGTTCCTGTTTGCGTTTGGCGGTTTGTTTGGCGAGTTCGAGGCTGGCACTGGCGTTGGCGACTTCGCCTTCCTGCTGGGCGACGACGGCCTGGTAGACGGCGGGGTCGAGCTGGGCGACGACTTGTCCGGCTTTAACGTCGCTGTTGAAGTCGGCAAAGAGTTCTTTGATGTTGCCGGAGATCTGACTGCCAACCTGGACGTTGATGACGGGGTTGAGGATGCCGGTGGCGGTGACGTGTTTGGTGATGGTGTCGCGCTCGACGATGGAAGTGACGTAGCGAATTTCCTGTTCCTCCTGCTGCTTTTGGTAATACCACCAGCCGCCACCAGCGGCGGAGGCGGTGAGGAGGGCGAGGATGATGAAGGTTTTCATGAAAGGATGAAGGATGAAGGATGAGGGATGAAGGCCGGAGGGCAGAACGGGGAAGATTGATGAATTTGGATCGGACTTTCAGCCCTCAGATCATCGTGGATCGCAGTCCTGGGGCGCTGCCCCAGGCTGTCGTGAGGACGCGCCTTTGGCGCTCTGAAATGAAGTCGTGACTTCGGCGCTCTGGAAATTCGCAACATGGTGGAACTAAGGAGTGGGCGATTGAACCTTGCGGACGCGGTCGGTTTGGAAGGTGCTGCTGACGCGTTCGAGGTTGCGCAGGGAGAGCTGGAGGCGGTAGGTTTCGACGGTGAGGTCGCGTCGGCTGGTGATGAGTTCGTTGAGGGCGGTCAGGACATCGAGGTTGGCGGCGTCGCCGGATTTGTAGCGCTCCTGAAGTTCGGCGTAGCTCACCTCGGCGGCCTGGACCTGCACGCGCAAGATGTTGAGGGTTTCGCTGAGGCGGCGGGCGTCGAGCCAGGCGTCTTTGACTTCCTGTTCGACTTGTTTGATGAGCTGTTGTTGCTGGAGTCGGGATTGCTGGGCGTCGAGGGTGGCGGCGCGGACGTCGATGGCTTTTTGCCCGGCGCTGTAGAGGGGGACGCGGAGGGAGAGGCTGCCCTGAACGTCGTTTTCAAAGCGGGGGTTGCCGCCGGATTGGTCACTGGTGGAGGCATCAACATTGGCGGAGATGCTGGGGAGGTAGCTGGAGCGGACTTCTTTGATGCGTTCGTCGTTCTGACGGATGAGAAGGTCCTGGCTGCGAATGTCTTCGCGTTGGGTGAGGGCGTCGCGCAGGAGGTAGTCGAAGCGGGGGATGGTGGTTTTGTGACCGGGCGGGAGGGCGACGCGGAAGTTGAGGTCGTTGTCGAGGTTGAGGATGTTGGCCAGGATGTTGCGCAGGGATTCGAGGGTGCTGGTGTCTTCGATGAGGGTGCGTCGGGCGGTTTCGGTGGTGACCTGGGCGCGGAGGGGGTCGGAGCGGGTGGTGTCACCGGCATCGAGCCTCGCCTGGGCGATGTCTTGTTGTTCGGCAGCGAGGCGGAGAGACTCTTTGTCGACTTCGACGATTTCCTGTTGGGTGAGGACGTCGTAATAAGCCTGGGCGACGCCGAATAAGGTTTCGCGGATCTGGCGCTGGTAGTCGGCTCCGGCAGCGGCGACGGCGAGTTTGCCACGGCGCAGGGCGGGGAAGAAGGTGGGATCGAAAATCGGCTGACTGAGAGTGATGCCTCCGCTGTTGGTGGATCGGCGTCCGGCGGCATTGCGGGAGTCTCGTGCGGAGATCCCGGCATCGGCGCTGATGGTGGGGGTCAGTTTGACCCAGGCGCGGGCGGGATCGAGTTGGGCCTGCTGGATGCCGAGTTGGGCAATGGCGATGGACTGGTCGCTGGCGAGGGCGAGGTCGTAGGCGTCCTCCAGGGTAATGAGCCGGGCGGAGGAGGGGCGGGGCTGGGCTAGGGCGGCGGTGGAAGTGAGCAGGATGGTGAGAGCGAGGAGGCGGATGAGGGCAGTCATGTGGTGGTTTGGCTGCGGAGCAGGAGCAGGAGCAGAGGCAGTGTCAGGAGCAGGGTCAATGATTAGAGCTTAGGTTGAGGTGTTTAACCAGCATGAAGAGTGTTTGGTCGTGAACTTTGAACAGGGAATTCAATTTTTCTGGGAGGATGACGCGTTTCATGCCGTTGGATTGGACATGGAAAGTCGATTATTTTCGAGATCGCGACGGGATTTTTTGGTGACGGGTGCGGGGGCAGTCCTGGGGGTGTCAATGCGGGCGGAGGGGGTCGAGGTGAAAATGCCGGAGATGGTGGTGGACACGCACACGCATTTTTATGATCCATCGCGCGAAGGCGGGGTGCCCTGGCCGCAGAAGGGGTCGCCATTGTATCGGACAGTGATGCCGGCGGATTGGAAAAAGGTGGCGGCACCGTGCGGAGTGACGCACACGGTGATTGTGGAGGCGAGTTTGTTGGTGGAGGACAATCAGTGGATCCTTGATCTGGCGGAGAAGGAGAAATCCATCGTGGGGTTTGTCGGAAATCTGGATCCGATGTCGGAGGGTTTTGAGGGGAATCTTGAGCGGTTTGCGGCAAATCCCATTTTTCGGGGAATTCGGGTGAGCGGGAAGAAGTTTTCGGATTTTGCGGGCGAGGCGAAGTTTGTAAGCGGGATGAAGAAGCTGGCGGGGCTGGGGTTGTCGCTGGATGTGAACGGGGGGCATCCGATGTTGTTAAAGGCGACGGAGTTGGCGAAGGCGGTGCCGGATTTGCGGATCGTGGTGGATCACGTGGGCAGTGCGGGCGATCCGGGGATGCTCAAGGACGAATGGCGCGAGGGGATGAAGCTGGCGGGGACTTGTGGGAATGTGTTCTGCAAGGTGTCGGGTTTGCCAGAGCAGACGAAGGCGGAGTGGGGCAAGGCGCGGACGGACTTGGATTTTTACCGTCCGATTCTGAATTGGGTGTGGGAGTGTTTTGGCGAGGACCGGGTGATTTATGGAAGCAACTGGCCGGTGTCGGACAAGGGGACGGGTTATGCGGAGATGTTCGGGATCGTGAAGGGGTATTTTGCGGAGAAAGGGGAGGCGGTGATGCGGAAGTATTTCTTGGAGAACTCGCGGGTGGCTTATCGCTGGGTGGCGAGGTGATGGATGAGCCGGGCTTCAGCGCCAGGCATTAGTTCGAAGTTGCGTAATGAGTCGTTTGGGGTTTAGAACTGGGTTGATGAGGTGTTCATGGATAGTTCTGCTTGGAATGCTGGGGCTCATGTGCCCGCAGCAGGAGGCCGGGGCAGCCGTGGTGTGGCAGTCAGTGGCGGCGCCTTCGGGATTTTATAACACGGACATTGTCTATGAAAATGATGGGTCGCCAGCGGTAAACGGGAGTTTTGGTTCAAGGTATTTTTACGAGAATGGTTTGCAGGCGACGACACCGCTTGGACTGGTGTCTACGGGTGCTTATTCCCACAATTTTGAGTCCTATCTTGGCATGGGAGGGACGGTGCAGTTTCAGCTGGGTTCGTATGCGGACAATCAGGTGCGCAAGACGACTTCGGCGAGTGCGGTTTCGGTGTTTGATGTGGTGGATGGTCAGTATGACTTCCTGGCGTTTGTGGCTTCGGTGGGAAACAACAACGCGGGGTTGATGCTGAATTACACGGTGACCTACAGCGATGCGACGACCCTGATTGGAAGTGCCCACGTGTTGGACTGGGGGGTGTCGCCTGTGAGCGGATCGCCCAATGAGTTGTTCAATGTGGGGCGGGCGAATGTTTATTCCACCGGGACGTTTACTCCCGATGGGGCGGCGCAAACCTGGTCGGCGTTTGCTTATCTGGTGCCGGTGGATTCGATGAAGACGGTGACGAGCTTTTCCTACACTGCAGGTGCGGTAGGGACGAACTCGGCGACAGGAGAGATGGCGTTTTTTGCGTTGTCGACAGGAGTGGTGCCGGAGCCTGGGAGGATGGTCTTGCTGATGATGGCAGGGCTGATGGGGGTGATGGGGCGGCGGCGGGGGTGAGGTTTTGACACGGGGTCCTGTTGAGGGCATGCATGGACGAAGCGTGCCGGGCTTGCCTGGCTTTGAGCTCAGGCTACCTGAGGGCGCGGCGGCGTCGGAGGGTGAAACCGATGAGGGCGGCGGCGAGCAGGAGCATGCGACCGGGTTCAGGAACGATGGCGACGACGCCGGTGGTGCCGAATTGGGAGACGTCCCAGAACCATTCGCTGTTGTAAGCGCTGAGGTCCGGAAGGTCGAGGGAGTAAAGATCGTTGTCGTTGCCGGTGCGGATGCCGGAGGCATCGCCGTAGAAACCAAGGGGGATGGTGCCCACCCAATCCATGAGGTCAAAGACGTCCCGATAGTTGGGGGTGTAGCCGGAGCCGAGGGTGAGGCTGATGGTGGCGTTGGGATCGAGGATGAGGTCGCCTTCGATGATGACGCGGTCATTGCCGCCATCGAGTGAGGTGCCGGTGACGCTGGTGAGGCGGTTGGTCGCGGGATCGAAGGTGGCGGTGAGCCCGTGGCTGCCGTTGGTTTTGAGGTCGAGATTCATGGTGGCCCCGCTGTTGAGGCTGAGATGGCCGAGGATGCGCATGGTGCCGGTGTCGGTGGACAGTCCGGTGACGGCGGCAGTGACGGTTTCGGTGTTGCCGCCGGGGGAGAAGAAGGCACCGCTGCCGATGGTGACGTCGCCCTCGATGAAGCCATTGCCGCCAAAGGTGGCACCGGTGGTGACGCTGACGTCGTTGCTGCCGGTGGCGGAGTTGGTGCCGAGGTAGTCGTTGTTGGCAAGGAGGGTGCCTGCGCTGACGGTGGTGAGACCGATGTAGGTGTTGGTGCCGGAGAGGACGCTGGTGCCGGTGCCGGTTTGGTTGAGAACGCCGCTGCCGCTGATGTTGTTGGCGACGGTGAGGAGGTTGTTGCGGTTGAGGGCGAGGGTGGCGTTGTTGATGACATCGCCTCCGGTGCCGAGGGTGCCGTTGTCACCGCCGTCGCCGACGCGGAGGATGCCTGCGGTGATGGTGGTGTTGCCGGTGTAGGTGTTGTTGCCGAGCAGGGTGAGGGTTCCGCCGGTGGTCTTCTCGATGTCGCCTCCTCCATTGATTTCCGCGACGTCTTTGAGGGCACCGGAGGCGAGGGTGAGGACGTTGATGGTGTTGGTGGCGTCGCCGATGGAGTGGCCGGTCATGTCGAGGGTGCCGCCATTGAGGTTGATGGTGCTGATGGTGTTGGTGGCCGTGGCATTGGTTCCGCCGCCTTCAAGGATGTCGGTGTTGGAGATGAGGGTGCCGCCGGTGATGTTGACGGTGGCACGGGCGTTGCCGGCCGCAGTGGTGGCAGGGCTGACGATGGTGTTGTTGAAGGTGGCGAGCGTGAAGGTGTCATTCACAGTGAAGGTGCCGCCGCTGAGATTGAGAACGCCGTTGGCGGTGCCGAGCGCATTGCCCGACATGAAGCCGAGGGTGACGGAGTTCGCGGAGAAAGTTCCTTGGGAGAAATGGATAGTGCCGCTGGAACCGCCGCCGCCGGCGTTGTCACGGTGACCGACCAGGACGCTGTCGGCGACAACGGTGGCGTCGTGTCCGCGCAGATCGAGGGTCCCCGTCGGGGTGGCTCCGGTGTTGGTGCCCTGGCTGCTGCCGATGATGATGTCCACTTCGGCACTGTCCTTGCCGCCGATGACGACGGAACCGGGGCTGCCAGCGGTTTGGGAGGCGAAGCGGAGGGTGGCGACGCCTTTGGAGGTGCCGATGTTGAGAAGATCGGTATTGATGACATTGGTGCCGGTGCCGAGGACCACCGTGGCGGTGCCCGCATTCCAGCCGGCGCTGTTGCTGAGTTGGACGACTTCTGCGGTGATGGTGTTGGCGGTGTTGGAAAGGAGGACGGTGCTGGAGTTGTTGAGTCCGTGGCCGACGCGGAATTCGTTGACGGTGGCGGTGAGGGAGCCGAGCTGGGTGAAGTCGGTGGTGGTGGTGTTGCGGTTGCTGCCGTCGTCGAAATTGATGGGTGGTGCGGGTGGGACGGACTCGGTCATGCCGGGGATGAAGCTGGTCGCCGTTTGAAGTCCGAGCTCAACGTTGGCGGTTGCGTTGTTGACGACGAGATTGCCGCCCCCGGTGAAGTTGGCGAGGGTGGTGTTTTTGGCGGAGTTGGCAACGCCGGTGATGAGTCCGCCGGTGCCGGTGACGGTAAGGGTTTCGCCACTTCCAATGATGACGTTGCTGGCAAGAGTGGTGTTGTTGCCGGTGAGGGTGAGACTGGAGACTTGCTGGCTGGCGGTGCTCAGATCGAAGGTGCTGTCGGTGGTGGCAACCCCAACCGCGCTGACGTTGCCGCCGACGATGACAGCGGTGTTGGTGGGCAGGGCGTTGTCGACGCCTGCTTTGAGGATGCCGGAAGTGATGCGGGTGGGGCCTGCGTAGGTGTGGGTGCCGGCGGGGGCGGAAAAGAGCAGGGTGCCGTCGCCGGTTTTGTTGATGCCGCCTGCGCCAGTGATGGCGGCGGAGATGTCGGCGGTGGTGTTGAGGTTGATGCGGACTTCGGTGGCGGCGTTGGCGATTTGGAGTTCTCCGCCTGCGTCGGTGAGGGCGTAATTTTGCGCGAACTGGAGGCCGTTGACTTCAATGTCGTCCTGAACCTGGACGGTGCCACCGGCGGCTCCGGCGAAGATGGCGATTTTTTCGGTGGCAGCGGCCCAGCTGGTGTTGGTGGTGCCGTCGGCGCTGGTGAAGTTGGTGGTGGCGTTGGTCCAGATGCCGGGGCCGCCGTCGACGATGCCGTTGGCAGTGGTGTTGACGCCGTCCCAATACTGAGCGGCGGTGATGGCGTTGGCGAGAAGATTGACCTGGTTGGCGATGGTGGTGTCCACGGAGAGGTCGTAACCGGCAATAACCTGGGCGGTGAGGACGTTGTCGGTCAGAGATCCGGTGTAGTCGATGAGGCGGTAGCTGCCAGCGGTGAATCCGGCTCCGGGGCTGATGCGGGCGATGCCGTCGAGGGTGAGGTCGCCGGTGACGTTGATGAGATCGCTGGCGGTGCCGAGATCCATGATCAGGGCGGAATTTTGGTTGAGGATGAGGTTGCCGTTGATGCCCAGGGTGCCGGTAGAGCCGGGGACTTCGGCGTTGCCGACGAGGAGGGATCCGCCATTGGCGATGGTGGTGGAGCCGACCGTGCCGATGTGGGCGAAGGTGGCGGTGTTGTTGACGTTGACGGCGGTGTTGGCGAGGGAGCCGGTGACGTTGAGGATGCCGGCGTTGACGGTGGTGGTGCCGGTGTAGGTGTTGGCTCCGGAGACGGTCCAGAGTCCGGTGCCATTTTTGGTGAGGGTGCTGATGGCGGCGCTTTCGAGCGGGGCGGCGAGGCTGCCGTCTCCTGCACCGGCGAGGGTGAGGGTGCGACTGGTGCCAGCGATGGCGGTGGTGTTGGTGAGGTTGAGTCGGCCGCTGTCGGAGGCAATGGTGGTGTTGCCTGCGAGGGAAAGAGCGCCGCCGAAGTTGTTGGTGCCACTGACGTTGACGAGAGCGCCGGTTTGACCGCTGGCTCCGGTGCCGTTGAGGGAGAGGGCTTCGGCACCGACGGAGATGTTGTTCTGAAGTTGAAGGGTGGCTCCGCTGGCCACCGTTGTTCCGGCACCGACGGCGGTGGGGGTGGTTTCGTTGGAGAGAACGGCACCCAGGGCGTTGCTGTCCTGGATGTTGAGGACGCCGGCGTTGATGTTGGTTTCGCGGGTGTAGGTGTTGGCGGAGGTCAGGGTCCAGGTGCCGGTGCCGGACTTGAAGAGTCGGAGGCTGGCCACGGCGGCGGCGTTGCCGGTGGTGCCGCCAATCTGGCCCTGGATGACACCGTTGCCAGAGCCGCGCAGGGTGAGTTCGGCGATGTTGGCGGCGGCGGCACTTCCCACGCGGACGTCGTTGGTGAAGGTGAGGGTTTCGCCGGCAGTGAAGACGTCGATGACACCGCGTCCGGTGTTTCCCGCGGCGTCGTTGCGCATGACGACGAGGCGGTCGGTGCTGGTGGTGACGCCGGTGTATTCGAGTCGGCCGGTGGTGCTGCTGCCCTGGCCGAAGAGGATGCGGCCATTTCTGCCAAACGCGGAGTTGGATGCGGCGTCGGTGCCGTTGTTGGAAAGGGTGGCTCCACGGAAAGCACCGTCGGAGATGCCGACGTCGCCGCTAAAGGAGTTGTTGTCGTTGTTGAGGAAGACAGTGCCTGGGTCAGTGCGGGAAATGCCGCTGGTGCCGGTGATCAGCCCTTGAATGTCAAAATTGCCGCCTCCACGATAGGTGATGCCGCTGCCCACCGCTCCGGTGAGGGTGAGGGTGGTTCCGCCGGTATTGTTGTAGAATGCCCCGCCTCCCGTGATGGTGCGGTTGGTGGTCTGGTTGCTGGTGCCGACGTATTTTAAGTGGATGCCTGATCCGAGGGTGACGGCATTGCCAGCGCCCAAGGAGCTGTTCTGGCCGATGTTGGCGATGCTGGTAAAAAGGAGGGTGCCGGTATTGATGGCGACGTTGCCGGTGAAGGAGTTGGCATCATTGGTAATTCTCCAGACGCCGCGTTGGTTGCTGAGGCCGGTGATGTTGAGCGCCAGGCTGGACGCACCGCCATTGGAGATGAGTCCGTTGATGAGGTTGCCAGAGTTGTCGTTGCTGCGATTTCCAGCGGACCCGGTGAAGTTGAGGGTGATCGTTCCGGTGGTGGTGCCGCCGCTGATGCCACCATTGAGGATCATTTTGTAGGTGTTGGGATCGGCATCCGCGGAGGCAGAGTTGTTGGTGAAGGTGTAGGTGCCATTGCCGGTGGCGCTGGTGGGCTCAATGATGAGGGGGGCGTTGATGGTGACGGGAGAAGTGACGCCGGCGTCCATGACGATTGATCCCCCGCTGCTGAGACGAAGGGTTTCGCCGAGGTTGATGCCCGCGCTGCCGATGGTGTAAGAGCCGGAGGCTCCCGTCGAAAACCTCAGACTGCCGATATTGCGACCGGCATCAATAGTGACCAGCGTGCCGGTGGTGGCGGTGTTGAAGGTGGCGATGTCCGCATTGGTGGTGCCGGGGTTGGCTCCGGGAATGCCAGGTGCCCAGTTGGCAACGTTGTCCCAGGCCTGAGTGCCGGTGCCGCCAATCCAGCTGGCATTGGCACCTTCAGTGGTGGTGGGGAGAAAAGGCAGCGAGAGGAAAAGGCCAAGGAAAAAGCGGACGGCGAAAGCGTTGGGGCAGGGGGAGTTGTTGGAGGTGGACGCAATCATGGAACGTTGAGGCTATCGGAATCGGTTGGCGGTGTCAATACGGCATGTTCTTTAGAACTCCCGTGATCAATTGACGGGTTCGATGATAAAAACGTGGCGTGACAGGTAAGGTGTTTGGAATGAGAGGGCGGTGATGGTGGTGGGGAGGAATTTTGATATTTACATGAGTTTTCGACGTAAATACACTGTGATGATGAAAGCTCCCGTTTCGACGTTTAGGAAAAAATCATGGACGGAAATGGTTTCGGTGACCGGGCTCTGCATTGGTATGGGCTTGGGCTTCTGCTTCGGATTGGGAATTGGTATGAGTGGAGCGCAGGGGGCGACGGTTTTGTATTACCAGATGGAGGGAACCGCCGGGACGACCGCTGCTGCAGTTGCCGATTCTGGGGCGAACGGGTTGACGGGAACGGCGGGTAATTATGGTGGTGGCGGGGCGGCGACACCAACCTACAGCGGCGTCACGGTGGGGCCGATCATTACGGCGGGGATTGGTGGGGCGGTGGTGAATGCCAACAACACGACGTCGTTGAAGTTTGAGAATCCGGGGGTGGCCGGTGGGAATTTTCAGACGAATGCAGGTGGCCGGGTGACGCTGGCGTCCTCGGCGTTGTTGGAACCAGCGAATTTTACCATTGAGGCATTTGTGCGGGTGGAAAGTCAGATTCAGTTTGCGAGTATTGTAGGGAAAGAGCGCAATTCGGGATCGACCTGGCTGATGGATTCGAACCCGTCGGGGCATTCGGGGGTGACTGAACCTACGAATATGACCTTGCGGGCAAGGATTGATCATCAAGTTCTCGAGTCGTCGGGTGGGATGGGTTCGGGGCAGAATCAATCTTTTGGTTCATCGGGCTCGATTTCTTCAGCGGCGACGGGTTTGGGCGATGGATGGCATCACGTGGCGATGACTTATGATGATTCGGAAAACCGTGTGCGCTTGTTCGTGGATTATGTGCAGGTGGGCACCGGGGTTCTCAGTGCTGACGGGGTGCAGGACCTGGTGTATAACGGTGGCCTGTTTTTCATCGGCGGCGGCGGTGGCGGACGTGGGTTTGACGGGTGGATTGATGAGGTGCGGTTTTCGGATTCATTGCTGGTGACCAATGACTTCCTTCGCGTGGTGCCCGAGCCCGGCAGGATGGTGTTGCTGATGATGGCAGGGTTGATGGGGATGATGTGGCGGCGGCGCGGGTGAGGTCGTCTATTGCAGACTTCTGGGCAAGCGACGGCGGCGGGGTTGAGAGGGTTAAAACCGCAATTGCCTTGAGGCTCAGGCTTTGCTGACTCCCGGCAGGTAGGATGCCTATGAAAGCGGGTCGTTCGTTTAACGACGATGAACTGACCCGCCGGTGTGATCCCCCATTGAGGGAGGATCTTGGGCAGTTAAGGATTGGGAGTAGTAGGAGGAGGAGTAAGAGTTGGCTCCTCCACGGGTTCGTGGCGCACGCCGATATCGAGGATGGCGCGGGCGTTTTTGTAACCCTGGATGAAGACGGGTTCAGCAATGATGAACTGCTGCATCAACTTATCCAATGACCATTCGAAGTGATCATCGAGTTTCTTGAAGGCGACTTCGACGGCGTCGGTGGATTGGGAAATGGAAACCTGGGCACCGCGTGGGGCGTCTTTCACGAGGTCGTATTGGGTCACGGCGGAGTCCATGGCGCTCAGCAAGGCGGCGGTCATGCCGAATCCGGCCAGGCTGGGTTGTCCGGCAGGAGGCGGGGTCGTGGTTTGGTCGGCGATTCGGTGAGGCTACTTATATTTAAATTCCTAGTGCCGAAAGTCCCGGTTTTAGTGCTGCCTCGAGTTTGATCATGCTATCGATCATGCTTGATTGAATCATGGTCCATTCGGACTCGGGACTGCGATAGCCGCCGCGTTCGATGGTGTCCTTGATTCTACAGGCACGTTTTGTCTCAAGAGGTTCCCACAAAAGAGGTGCGCCAAAGGTTGCCTCGATCTCATCTTTGCGGGCAAGCAGTTGTTCGAAGATGCTTTTGTTCTCAAGTTCGTTCCCACGATCAATGTAAAGTTCGGTGCTGGCGGTTTGCAGGCCGATCGCGTAGTTAAAACTCAGGCCAGCGACTCCGGATGTTGCGCTGAGGTAGCCGGCGGTTCCTGGTTTGCGATGCGCGTGCCGGGTCTGGCGGGTGCGCGCCATGGCGATGAGTGTTTCCCAGAATTTCAGGCGCTCGTCGTGCCGTCCCACCCGTCTTTTGCGGTCAACCTGCTCCTTTTCTCGAAGCTGCACCTGATACTCGTTGGCTTCAGGAAGAGGGATGATTTGCTGCACGTCGATCAAGTGTTTACCGGCGTCGAGGTAGGGACGCAGCCGCACGCAGCGGATGTCGATGTCCCGCTCGCGAAGCCAGAGAACAGCGGTGGTGAGTTCCTTGCCAAAATCTTCGGAGACGAGCACGATGCGCACATCGGGTGCGAAGGATTCCTCTTCGGGATTTTCCCAGCCGAGGAAGTCGAGCATGCGCGTTCTGGCTTCATCGGCTGGCTGGCCGATGCGGGAGAGAAAGTTGGCGTGAATCTGCTCGGCGCGGTCAAAGGTCATGGCGGAAACCATGCTGGCATAGCGGATGGCCTGGAGTTCCATGTGGCCGCCATCGTTGGTGCGTTTGAGTTCGACAACGACAAGGTTTGCCAGGGTGTCGATGGCAAGCAGGTCAATGCGACGGCGGCTTTCGTCCCAGTCGCCGAACTCTTCGGTAAGGACATAGAGATCGTCGCCGAGCACATCAATCTGGGTGCGCAGGAGCCGTTGCAAGTCGTCGCGCTCACGAACCTTAAGGTTGGCGAACGATGCCCGGGCGAGCGGCAGGAAGGCATCGGAAGTCATTTCGTAGAGTGGCATGATGGGGCGGATGATGAGGGGCTATGATGATTTGCGCGGACGCCCACGTTTGCCGGTGCTGGAGGTAGACGAAGGTGTTACGGAACTGTGGTTGGTCGTGCCGGTGAGTTCCGCGACGAGGGCGGAGAGGAGGTTGGCGGCGGTGGCTCGGGAGGCGGCGAGTTGCGTTTCCAACGCGTCCACCAAGGCCATCAGTTGCTCCACTTTGGCGACGATCCGGCGCTGTTCGGCGAGGGGAGGGATGGGGATTGGATAGGCGCGTAGGGAACGTCCGGTGAGATGCTTGATTGTTGCACCCGTGAAATACCCCGCGAGCACTTCGTTTCGGCAGTCAATTTGCAGGTTCAACGCCAAAAACTCGGACAGGATTTCATCGCACGGGCGGACGCGGTGAAGGGCCTTCTGAAAATACATTTCTGGTGCGTCGTCTCGCCAAATGGCACAGCGACCGGGTTCGCCACCTTCGCAAATCAGCAGGTCTCCATGTTTCAGGCGAAGTTCGTCTTCCTCCCTTTCTTCAACGCGCATCTCCTTAATGTCATCGAGTTCGAAGCGCATCCATTGCACGTTGGTGTTTCTAAGATAGGGTTTCGACACTCCGCGATTCTTTTGCACATCAAGCATCTTCCCTAGCCGCTGTTCGCCGACTCCTGCGAACCTAAGCCAAGTCCACGAACTCGGGACATCCTGTCTTTTCTCCGTTCTCGCGACAACCCACCGCTGCGTGTCAACGCCACACGTTTGAAGCGCAAGCTCTGCCGGTTCGTCGTTGGGGTCTTGGGGGACGAGTTTGCCTTGGACGGCGAGGGTGAGGATGGCTTTGCGGAGGTCGGCGGGGGGGATGGGGTAGGACGGATGGAAGATCCAGTCAAGGTTGGCCGGGGTGGGTGCTTCGGCAAAGCGGGCTAGCGACGCGCGGGCGAGCGTGGCGTGTCGCGTCTCCCGTTCCTCCTGCAGCGCCTCCAGCCGATCACACAACGCCATCAACTCATCCACCTTCGCCACGATCCGCTTCTGCTCGGCGAGGGGTGGAAGGGCGATGGGGATGCTGTTCATCTTCGCCTGATTCATCTTCGGCTGTGCGGATCCAGTGACGTAGGGCTCAAGATTAATTGCGTTGATGTGGAGCTCGATGTAGCGGAGGAAATCTTCGGATATTCCGTCGAGAACATGGGCGTGATTGTTCACCCAATAGAGGCCTCGTGCCATGAACGCTATGGGCGTCGAGCGGTTGATGAGGTTCGCCCCGTCTTCGCCAATTAGAAGCAGTGGTTTATCAAAAAGATAGCCGTCAATCTTGTCAATGACTCCAGACGCACCGTAGTAGTCGTAAGTCTTCGCTTTCGTAGTGCGTTCCTCTTTGCTGACCGGAATACGCTCCCCGTCTCGGTTAACCATGATCTCGCCGAAGCGCACCCACGTCCAAGACAATGGAAGCACGCGAGTGTTCGTATCTGTGGACATCGGAGAGACGGTGGTCGGTCCGCGCAATTTTCCTTTCTTTGACAACGCTGTTTTGTAAGCAGCAATCTTATCGAGCAAAGCCAAGGCTGATTCGTCGCTTTCATCTTGTTCGACGAGAGTCCCCGTCACTGCCAAGTGTCGCACCAGTTCACGCATCTTCACCACCGCGTTCGGGGCGTCAGCAAACTGGTCGAACTTGTTGAAAAACGTTTCCAGCTTCATTCGACAGTCCCGGCGGTGGCGTTGAGGGCATGGTGGAGGTCCTGTTTCAGCTTGGCGCGAGTGGCGGCAATCTGGGCGAGGAGCTTTTCGTATTCGGGGAGGAGGTGGTCCACGTCGCCGGGGCCGGTGTCTGGGCTGTGTGGGTTTTTGAGGTCGAGGTTGAAGTTGCCGGCCTTGATGGTGTCGATGGAGACGCGCCAGGCTTGTTCGTTTTCTTCGCGTTTGCTGTAGAGGCCTTTTTTGTCGGGTTTGCCCCACCAGGTGCGTTCGGCTTCGAATTCTTCGATGCGGATGGGTTTGCCTTTGTTGTAGCTTTTGGCGCCGGGGGGATAGGGGTGCTCGTAATACCAGACTTCCTTGGTGGGCGTGCCTTTGGTGAAGAAGAGGAGGTTGGTGCGGATGCTGGTGTAGGGATTAAAGACGCCGTTGGGCAGGCGGACGATGGTGTGGAGGTTGCACTCGGTGAGGAGGGCTTCCTTGATGCGGGTTTTGACGCCTTCTCCAAAGAGTGTTCCGTCGGGCAGCACGAGTCCGGCGCGGCCGCCGGGCTTGAGGATTTTCATGAGGAGCACTAGGAAGAGGTCGGCGGTCTCGCGGGTGCGGAACTCGGCGGGATAGTTGGATTCAATGCCGTCCTCCTCCATGCCTCCAAACGGGGGGTTGGTGACGATGACGTCGACGCGCTCCTTTGGACCCCAGTCGCGCAATGGACGGGCGAGGGTGTTATCGTGACGGACGTTGGAGGGGATGTCGATGCCGTGGAGGAGGAGGTTGGTCATGCACAGCACGTGCGGGAGGTGCTTCTTCTCGATGCCAGCGAAGCAGTCCTGGATGATACGCTCGTCAGCTTCGGTTTTGACCTGCTTGCGAAGATGTTCGATGGCGCAGACGAGGAAGCCACCAGTGCCGCATGCAGGATCGAGGACCGTTTCGCCGAGGCGGGGATTGACCTGTTCGACGATGAACTGGGTGACGGCGCGTGGGGTGTAGAATTCCCCAGAGTTGCCTGCGGATTGCAGGTCCTTAAGGAGCTTTTCGTAGATGTCGCCGAACATGTGGCGGTCATCGGAGGCATTGAAGTCGATGCCATTAATCTTGTTGATGACCTGGCGCATCAACGTGCCGTTCTTCATGTAGTTGTTGGCGTCCTCGAAGGCGGTGCGGATGAGGGTCGTAATTTTGTCGCCGCCGCTGGTGAGGTTCTTGAGCTTGGGAAGGAGGGTGTTGTTGATGAAATCGAGCAGCGCCTCGCCAGTGATGCCCTCCTCGTTTTTGGCCCAGGTGGACCAGCGCAAATGCTGTGGCAGCGGGGATTTATAATGGTCGCGCAAGAGTTCCATTTCCTGTTCGCGGTCATCAAAGATTTTGAGGAAGAACATCCAGCCGAGCTGTTCGAGGCGTTGTGCGTCGCCGTAAGTTCCGGCGTCCTTGCGCATGATGTCCTGAATGGTTTTGACGAGGTTGGAGACGTTGGGCATGATTAGACCCGCGATGGGTGCAGAGATTGAGCGTGAGCTTTGATTTGCTCAGCAAAACCAAGCAGTGGATCGACGGCCGGATATAGTGCCGACGATGGAACTCTGGGGAAGTCAGAATCCCAAAATGTTTGTGGATTGAAGCTGAATTTCGCGACTAAACGTTTTCCAAAGTCAACTTCGGCTACGCGATAATGATGTTTTTGATCAAAGTTTTCAATTTCAGGATATTCGCCTAGGAGATATCCTTCTTGGAGATGCGGACGAATGGCACTGGGGGGGCAGACCGATGCAAGGCGAACGGTCTGCAACCCTTCCTCAGCACACACAGTCACAGCCCCGCTGATATGAGGGACTGCCAAAACGAACAAATAGGCTTTGTCGGAGTCATCATTGGCGACAGCAAATGAGGTGGATATTCGAAGCGAATGACTTACGTCTAACAAGGGAGTGCGGCAGATTTCGTAGTGTTGAATGATTGACCACCGAACAATTTGGTAACGGGTGACAAAAGTATTCCCTAGTCGATCAACCTCCATCCTGTAGTGCTTAACTAAGAAATCTTCAGCTGCTTTCAAGCGTTTTAGGCGGCGACTGACCCGTTCGTTGTGTTGACCAGGCTGTTCTTGAGCAGGGGTTCGAAAAATATTCGGACGTAGCATTGATCCTTTTTCGTCACGATAATCAGTTCCTTGACCCCGGAAAAGCAGAACATAACTAGGATTGCGAAATTGCAGCTCGGCAATTTTTTGTGCCAACTCTTTATAGAAACCGACATCGTATGGTGGTTCCTTTCGGATTGTCGAATTGTCGACTTTTACAGCACGGGTCTCTCCTCCGATAAATGACCAGAGCGGCCTTTGACCAACTGTCATCATATTGATTATGCTGCACTCCGGTAAAGTTCCGTTTCCAGATCATGAATGGCAGTAAGATAGGCAGGTTTGCCGCCGAACAGTTTCACGATTTCCATGGGGGTGCCATACGAGGTGAGAGGGTCCACTTTTAGGATGTCGAGGGACTCCACGCTTGCGAGACCGCTATCGGCATACTTCTGAAGCAGGGCATCGAGAACGGCTTTGGCTTTGTCTCCATATTTGCCGAAGACGTTGCGCTTTTTGACTTCATCGGCGCGCTCTCTGCGCGTGAGGGGTGGTTGGTCGAAAGCGATGTGGCAAACGAGGTCGAAGGCGTCATAATCGCGGCCCACTTGTTCTGCCAGTTCGTCGAGGAAGACACCTTGGCTGGCGAGTTCTTCGAGGATGACCTGCTTCTTCTCTGCATCGTTCCAGACGGTGAGGAAGTCGTTGAGTGATGCGTAGTTTTTCAGGACGGCTTTGCGGGTGTAATCGGTGAGGGATTCGGTGATGAGGCGTCCATTTTCGTCGAGGTATTGAACTCTTTCGACGGCGACGCTGACAGGGACATCATGGACGAAGTAGCGGGTGCGAGCATTGGGGGTGCCGTCGGGGTGGTCATCGAGCCCGTCGGAATTTTGGGCATCGTAGGAGGTCGGATCTTCGCGGATCACGGTTTCATCATCGAGAGAGGCATCCGATTCGTCGGGCGGCACTGGCGGATCATCTGGACCGGGTTCGTAGATTTGCACGGGATCGCCATCAAAAGTGGGATCGGCAAACAGCGCGGTGGCGCGTCGAAAATCCATGATGGTGAAGAAGAACTTGTCGTAGTCTTCGTTGATGCGGGTGCCGCGCCCAATGATCTGCTTGAACTCCGTCATGGAGGCGATGCGTCGATCCAAAACAATGAGGTGGCAGGTTTGGGCATCGACGCCGGTGCTCATGAGCCGTGAGGTGCAGGCGATGACGGGATAGGTGGACTCGGGGTCGATGAAGTGGTCGAGCTGCGCCTTACCTTCGTCATTATCGCCAGTGATGCGCATGACGTATTTCGCATTGGCGGAGGCGAGATCGGGATTGGCGTTGACCATGGCCTGACGCATGCGTTCGGCGTGGTCGATGTTTTCGCAGAAGATGATGGTCTTGGCGAAACGATCCGTAGCACGAAGGAAGTCGGAGACTTTGGTGGCGACCAGCGAGGTGCGTTGTTCGAGGATGAGGTTGCGGTCGAAATCGCGGTCGTTGTATTCGCGATCTTCGATGACCTGACCGTGTTTGTCGATCTGGCCATCTTCGGGTCGCCAGCCATCGAGATCTTTGTCTAGACCGATGCGCACGACTTTGTAGGGGGCGAGAAAGCCATCGGAGATGCCTTGGCGGAGGGAGTAGGTGTAGATGGGCTCGCCGAAGTATTCGATGTTGGAGACCTCCCGAGTCTCTTTTGGAGTGGCGGTGAGACCGATCTGAGTGGCAGAAGAAAAATATTCGAGCACCTGCCGCCAGCGGGCGTCGTCTGCGGCGCTGCCGCGATGACACTCGTCGATGATGACGAGATCAAAGAAATCGGCGGAGAACTGTTTATAAATGTTCTGGTCTTCCTCGTTACCGGTGACTGCCTGGTAGAGGCATAGATAGATCTCGAAGGACTTGTCCACCGTGCGATTGGTGATCTTGGTCATGGCCTGACCGAAGGGCTTGAAGTCGTTCGTTTTGGTTTGGTCGGCGAGGATGTTGCGATCCACCAAAAACAGGATGCGCTTTTTGGCGCCGGATTTCCATAAGCGCCAGATAATTTGGAAGGCGGTGTAGGTCTTCCCAGTGCCGGTGGCCATGACGAGGAGAAGTCGGTTCTCTCCGCGAGCGATGGCCTCCACAGTGCGGTTGATGGCGATCAACTGGTAGTATCGCGGCGATTTCCGCGAGCCGTCGTCATAGTAGTCTTGAGTGGTAATTTGTTTTTGGGCGTCTGTCCAGCCTTCGGCTGCACCGTAGCGAGCCCAAAGTTCATCCGGTGAAGGAAACTGATCGAGCGGAATTTCCCGGGTGACGGTGCCCGTGGTAACCGTGCGGTCGTGTTCGAGAAAGGCGTCGCCGTTGGAGCTGTAGGCAAAGGGGACGTCCAGAATCTCGGCGTATTCCAAGGCTTGTTGCATGCCGGCACCGACCGAGTGGTTGTTGTCTTTGGCTTCGACGACGGCGAGGGGAAGGTTGGGTTTGTAGGAAAGGATGTAGTCAGCCTTTTTGGCTTTGCCACGGTTCACGGTTTTTCCACGGACGATGACGCGTCCTTTAGTGAAGTAGGCCTCCTCGCGGATTTGAGTCATCAGATCCCACTTATCGGCATTCGCTCCGATCAATGCGGGCGTGATGAACTTGGTGCGAATATCCGTCTCGGTGAGGGCTTTCTTATTCATGCTACAGAAGCTGGGTCGAGGCGCGGGTGGTCAGAGGAAGGTGTGTGTTTGCGATGATGTGTGTTAAGAAGCGCTTCTGAGAGGTTGAAGATGAGCAAGGATAAGGAATGGGAGAGGATGGGGTAAACCGTTGGTGATTATGCAGAGGGATGACAGGGGCGTGCAATGGTTTTATTGGATTTTAGAATGGGTGGGCATCGAGACGAGAATTTTTCTGCATGTGGACAAAATTTCAGTGTAAGCGGTCAGTTTGCCGCTGCACGCGGTCAGTTTTTCACTGTAAGTGTCCGGTTTGGCGATGTAAGCGGTTGGTTTGTGAATGCACGCGGTCGGATTTTTGATGTAAGCGGCTGGTTTTTTACGGCACGCGACCGGAATTTGAATGTAAGCGGTCAGTTTTTGATTGTCAGCGAGTGATTTGCTGATGTCAGTGGTCGGATTGTCAGTGTAAGTGGGCGTTTTGCCAGTGCATTTGATCGTTTTGCTGCTGCATGTGACTATTTTGGCGATGTAAGTGCTCGGTTTGCGACTGTAAGTGGTCGGATTTTTGATGTCAGCGATCAAATTGCCTATGTAATCGAACGAATTTTGGATGTGGGTGAGGGGATATCGAAGTGGGGGGTTGGAGGTGGGCTGGTGACCGACGGAACGTCGGTAGTCCGATTTGGGAGACGCTGGGGTTGAGGGGGGGGATGACCGACGTCACGTCGGTGGTCCGATTGAAGGGGATTGCAGGCCGACGACACGTCGGCGCTCCATGGGTGGTATCCGACTGAAGGGACTGAAGGGGGAGGGTAAGCCGACGACACGTCGGCGCTCCATGGTGGGCGACTGGAGAGGATTGATTGGCCGACGAAACGTCGGTGGTCCGATGGAGGGCCGATGGGTCATCGACTTGGAGTTCGTGGTGGTGTGAGCGGGTTTGTGGTGAAGGCGGGCGGTTTGGTTTTTGCACGAAGGCATTGAGATAGAAAGGAACGAAGATGCTGATGGATTGGGGACTTGATTGGGGCCGGGGAGTCGTTGGAAATGAATGGTTTCGGACGCGACTTAGCGCATCCCTACCGTTGGTTTTTGGGACATTTGTTTTGACCGACGGAACGTCGGTGGTCCGATTGGCGTTGGTTGATGGGGGGTGACCGATGGTGCATCGGTGGTCCGAGTTTTTGGGGAACAGGCTGAAAGCCTATTCGACGCACAGGCTGCAAGCCTATGTCACGGGGGGAAGAATGAAATTAGGCCGCACGGGACGTCGGAGGTCCGATTGGCTTTGGTTGATGGGTCGGGTGTTTGACCGATGGGACATCGGTGGTCCGATTTTTGGGGAACAGGCTGAAAGCCTATTCGACGCACAGGCTGAAAGCCTATGTTACGAGGGCCAGGTGGGTTGGCGGGTGGCTAGGGAGTCGTTTAGCCAGGTGAGGAGGGACTGGATGCCTTGGTGCTTTTTCTTCAGGGAAGAGAGGTGGGGCCAGTCGAGATGGGTGCGGTGGGTGCCGACGGAGATGCGCTGAGGCTTTAGGAGGGTTTGGAGGGATTCGAATTCGGCGGCGCTCATGCGACGGATGCCGTCGGGGCCGGGGAGTTCGTCGAGAAGGGTGAGGTCGATGCCGAGGCTGGCGATGCCGACGCCGTATTGATGACCAAGGGTGCGGAGGATGTCGACAAGGGCTTCGTCACTGACTTTCTCGGCAAGGAGGAGTTCGCCGTGGTTGGCCCAGCGGGTGGCGCTGAGGGTCTGGAAGAAATCGGCGTTGCAGGTTGCGAAGCTGGTGCTGAGTTTGAGCTGGGCACCGGTGAGGGCGAGCGCGGAGACGCCGAGGTGACGTTTGATGTTGAGGAGGGTTTCGTCGAGCCGGGGGATTTCGTCCTGGTCGGTTTCGAAGTCCCAGTCGGTGATGATCAGATCGGGGATTTCCCAGCTGCTGGTGTTTTGCTGATGAAGGGGAAAGGGATAGCGGGAGGCGTGGAGGGAGTGGCGCTCGACGATGGCGCGGAAGCGGGCGAAGCGGGTGGATTCTTGCGGATGGGCTTCGGGGGTGGGGAACAGGCCTTGGGTGGGCTCGGAACGGGTGTCGGGTTTGCTGATGCGGAAGTAGTATCCCTGGCCCTGGTCGACTTTGGCGATGGGGCTGGAGGTGTCGTAGGAAAGAATGGAAAAATGGTAACGGAGGGTGGCGTCGGAATATTCGTCGCCGAGCCGGAAGCGGACGAGTCGGATGAGTTCGGTGCCTTTGATGGCCTCCGCGGGATCGGAGGGCAGGATTTGCGGCAATATGTCGCGCAGTTGGTCGCGAAGGCTCATGGTTGGGTTGGCATTGGCAGATGAGGGAGTTGCTGCAAAGGCATTGAAAGCAGAAAGCGGGGATTACACAACGGAAAGTGCGGAGAGAAAAATATTTTTTAGTTTTGGGAGGTGGTCTCGTGTCGGGTGAGGTTTTGGAGGTTGAGCTGGCGGGTGAGAAACCAGCTGACGCCGAACATGTCGCGGGTGGCGCGGAAGGCGCGGTTGAGGAAATGGTATTTGCTGACGCCGTGGATGCGGGGTCGGTGATTGACGGGGATTTCGGTGATGCGATAACCGGCGCGGCGGATGAAGGCGGGGATGAATCGGTGCATTCCGTTGAAGGGCATGAGGGCCTGACGGGCTTCGCGGCGGAGGGCTTTGAGAGAGCAACCGGTGTCGCGCACACCGTCGCCGATAAAGCGACTGCGGACGGCGTTGGCGATGCGGCTTTGGAGACGTTTGAAGGGCGTGTCTTTGCGTTTGGCGCGGTAGCCGCAGACGAGATCGTAGCCAGGGCCTTCCTTGAGTTTTTCGACGAGCTGGGGGATGTCGGCGGGGTCGTTTTGGAGGTCGCCGTCGAGCATGACGATGACTTCGCCTTGGGCAGCCATGATGCCGACATACATGGCGGCGCTTTGACCGGCATTTTTCTCAAAGCGGATGAGGCGGGTGCCGGGAGTGAGGGCGACGCGGGCGGAGGTTTGGTCGGTGCTGCCGTCGTCGACGAGGATGATTTCGTGGGAGTAATTCGTGAGGGCGGCGGCGAGTTGCTGCTGCATTTCGGGGACGTTGTCTTCTTCGTTGTAGAGAGGGACGATGACGGAGATCATGAAAGGCTAAAGGCTAAAGGCTAAAGGATAAGATCGAAAGGATAAGGGCTAAAGGCGAAAGGATAAAGGGGGGTCAGAGGCCGACGGTGGTGCGGATCGGGGGGCTGAGGAGGAGGAAGGTGGTGAGGGCGGCGGTGAACAGGACGAGGGTGCGGGCGACGAACATGAGGCGGGGGCGGACGGTGTCGGCGTGCAGGGTTTGATGGGCGAGGAGGATGATGGCGGGGGCGAGCCAGGTGCTGAAGGCGGCTTGGGGGAAGGGAGTTTTGTGCCAGATGATGGCGTCGAGGGCAATGAGGGTGAGGCTGAAGGCACCCAGGAAGCCGACGGGGTTCTCCATGGGCTTGCGGGCGGTGGAGATCATGTAGGCCCAGGCGATGGCGGGGAGCAGCAGAGGGGAGTAGAGAAGGAGGATTTGGAAGAAAGAGCGGGTGAGGGTGTGATGGGGATCGGGAGGGAGGGATTGGAAGGCGGCCCAGTGGTGTTCGGAGTTCCAGGCGATGAAGAGGGTGAGGGCGAAGCCGAGACAGCCGATGAGGATGGGGAGGATGGGCCAGCGAAGGAGGGATCGGCGGCCGCGACCGGTGAGGAGCAGGGTGGTGAGGGCGGCGAGGGTGAGGGTGGAGAGTCGCCAGTCGACCATGGCGGCGACGACGAGGGCGAGTCCGAGCAGCCACCAAGGTTGATGCCATGGGTGCTGACTATGGAGGGCCACACGCATGGAGGCGAGGACGACGATGCTGGTGAAGATGCCGAGGGTGGTGGGGGTGAGGGTGATGGCGGCGAGGTTGACGGCCGGGATGAGGTTGAAGAAGACGAGGGTCCAGGAGGCGGTGGTTTTGTCGAAGAGGCTGTGGGTGAGGTTCCACAGCAAAAGGCTGGCACCGAGGATGAGCAGGGGGGAGAAGAAGCGGATGCCGAAGGGGGCTTCGCCAAAGATGCTGGTGCTGATCTTGGCGAGCAGGGGGATGATGGGGCCGAGGGCGGTGTGCCAGAAGTCGAAGGCGTGGGCGCAGGCAAGGGCGTGGGTTTCGATGGCGGCGACGGGAATGACGTCAAGGGCGAGGAAGCGCGCCAGCGTGAGGAGCAGGAGGGCGGGCAGGAGGTAGGGCTGGCGGTTCATGGGCGTTTTTGCAGAAGTGGGGGGCAGGGGTTCTGCAAGATCAATTTCATTTGAGTAAATGGAGGATGCGTGCGGTCAAAGGTGGGCCTAGTTTACGATATTATCTCTGCCATGTTCTCTTCTATCTGTTTATCGGTTTCACTCAAGCAGCGGTTTGCTGCGGGGTTGGGTTTTGTGGTTTTGTTTTTGTTGGGAGGTGGGATGGCGGGTGCGCAGGAGCCGTTTCCTGATGGGAACAAGGTTTTGGAGATGGTGAGGATGAGTCAGGCGATGCAGGAATTGCCGAAGCTGACGGGCAGGTTGCGCAATGATGTGCCGGATGACGGGGTGAAACATCCTTTTGAACTGACGATGGCGGGTGGGAAAATTTTGTTTTCGTTCAAGAATCCGGTGGAGGTGATTGAGCTGGATCTGGCGGCGGGGGGGACGAAGCTGAACCGGTCGGTGGGTGGGAAGAATGCGGCGGTGGCGGAAGGGGCGTATGGGACGCCGGTGCGGGGGACGTCGGTGAATTATGAAGACTTGTCGATGCGGTTTTTGTATTGGCCGGGGGCGAAGGTGATGGGGTCGGCGACGGTGAGTTCGATGAATTGCTGGGTGGTGCGGGTGGTGAATCCGGATCGGCGCGGGCCGTATCACACGGTGGACGTGTGGGTTCACAAGGACAGCGGGGCGATCGCGAAGATGGAGGCGCATGACCGGTCGGCGAAAAAGGTGAAGTCGTTTTCGGTGAAGAAGGGGCAGCGGTATAAGAAGGCGTGGATTTTGAAGCAGATGCAGGTGGAGTCGCATGATCCAGCGTCGGGGAAGGTGAATGGAAGGACGTATATGGATATTGATGATCCGAAGTGACCGCCTGCGGGGGGGTTGATGGAAGTGATTGAGGCGTGGGATTGGGTTTTGCGGAAGGTTGGGAGCGTGGAGATTGGGGCGCCCCTTCAGGGCTCGGGGAGATTGTTGGGGAGACCTGGGGCGGTGCCCTCGTTGTTACACACAACTTAAATAATTGGGCTGCCCGGGATTTTGCCGGTATAAGCTGGAGATGAGCGGAAGCGATGACATCGAGCCTTGGGCCAAACTTGAAATCGAACAGTCCAACTGTGG